>JAIRTG010000053.1 GCA_031255055.1 Prevotellaceae bacterium | reverse complement strand
GTCACATCGTCCGTACCGCTAACCGCAATCATGTCCGACACCATTTTCTGAGGATTTTCCATATCTCCGAGCGCAATCAGGATGTTGCCTTTTGCTTCTTTTACACCTTTAATTATTAAGGTTACATCTGTCGTTTCCTTGTCGGTTTCGCTTTGCGCCATCACCGAATGCTTAGATAATACAATACTTACTAATAATACAATACTGATTTTTAGTGTTTTCATCTTGTTGTTTTTTTAAATTAAGTTTTTATGTTGAATTACTTTGCAAAAGTAAAGCGGTTTAAAATATAAACCAAATAATCTCGCAAAATATTATGATATTTTTGCAAATAAAAAAGAGAACAGTTTTGCTATCCTCTTCTTAATGGTTCGTGCGATACTTCACGCGATACTTCACGCGGGATGTTTTTGTGCATTACCCGTCAAAGAAGTACCGGAAGGGGGGGAAGTCTCCCCCTCACTTCAGCCCGCCGTTGGCGGTCTTCCTTGAAGAGAGAGAAAGAGAATTAGGGGGGGGAAGTCTCCCCCTCGCTTCAGCCGCCTACGGCGTCTTCCGCTACCCCCTCTGCGGGGCTCTGCCCCGCAACGCCCCCGAAAGACGTCCCGAAAGACGCCCCGAAAGACGCCCCGCAGGACATTGCATCAAAATGTCCCGCACACAGTATGATTGGTTTATGTTCCGTTGGTTTGTGCTAAAAATTCGGCAGGTCGTATCCGTTTTCTTCTTTCAGAATTTTGTCGACCTGATTGATTTCAAGGAATGTTGTTCCGTGTCCTGCGCCAAAACTTCCGCTTAGATAGCAGACATAGTCGCTTATTTCAATCGTTCCCGCTTTGAGCAATTCGTGAAGTTGGGAGAAAAAGTACTCTTTCGTGGTTTTTTTCCGGTATTGACAGGTCGGGAAAACACCGTAGGACAGCGCCAATTCGCGTACAAGCCGTTTGGTGTAGCAGCTTGCCAAGATCGGATTTGTCCCGCGAAAAGCCGAAAGGTTCAGTACGGTTTTTCCGGTGTACGAATCGGTCAGTACGGCTTTTGTGCCGACTTTGCTACTGGCTTTCATCGCCGCATGTGACAGAAATGAACGGATATCGTTTGTTTCCAACGGCACGGGAATATCATTTTCCGACAGTTTGGTTTTTTCGGCTTCTTCGGCAATTTTGGACATTGTACGAACAGCTTCGACCGGGTATTTTCCATACGCTGTCTCGCCGCTCAGCATCAGTGCGTCGGTTCGATAGTATATCGCATTGGCAACGTCGGTCACTTCGGCGCGGGTCGGACGCGGATTCTTTATCATCGTATGCAGCATTTGCGTGGCAACGATTACAGGCTTTTTCGCCGTAACGCATTTACGAATCAGGCGGCGCTGAATACCGGGAATTTTTTCCTGCGCCACTTCGATGCCTAAATCGCCACGCGCAATCATCACACCATACGAATGTTCGAGAATTTCTTCTATTTTATCGACGCCTTCCTGATTTTCGATTTTCGAGATAATTTTAATCGGGCTTTTATGCTCGTCGAGTAGCTGCTGAATTTCCATCAGGTCTTCTTTACCCCGTACAAACGAGTGTGCAATAAAATCCAAATCCTGTTCGATGGCAAAGAGTATATTGTTACGGTCTTTTTCGGTAATCGAGGGCAGGTTGATGCGTACTCCCGGCACATTCACGCTTTTACGGCTTCCGAGAACGCCGTCGTTCAACGCACGGCAAAGCAGGTAATCGTCTGTTTTCGATTCTACTTTCAAATCAATTTCGCCATCGTCGAGAAGAATATCGTCGCCGACATGCAAATCACGTACAAAGTACGGATAGCTCACCGCAATACACTCATGAGTAGATATGAGAGCCGGATTGCCGACCACTTTCAATATGTCATTCGCCGTTATTTCGATAGCGTCATTTTCGGCAACGGTACTGCGTACTTCAGGCCCTTTGGTGTCAATCAACAATGCGATATTTTCGCTGACAGCGCGTACATTATTGATTATTTTTAAAAATCCTTCGCGGTCGAGATGAGCAGAATTCATCCGCACGACATTCATCCCTTCGTTGTAAAGCGCACGGATGAACTCAATATCGCAACGTTTGTCGCTAATGGTTGCGACTATTTTTGTAAACTTCGACATAAATACTGTATTTATCTTTTTAATTTAATCCTGATGTTCAAAATGAAAACCAATCGAATCTTTGAATCCGAAAGTACGGGATGTCAAATTCCGGTCATAATAACAAATCCTGAAAATTATTTGTTTAGGAAAGATTCGACTGCCAGACGGTATGAATCAAGCCCGAATCCGACGATGATACCTTTACAGGCCGGTGACAGAAAAGAACGATGGCGGTATTCTTCGCGTTGGTATATGTTTGAAATATGTACTTCGACCACAGGCGTTTTTATGGATTTCACAGCATCGGCAATCGCAACGGATGTATGTGTGTAAGCTCCCGCGTTTAGAATGATACCGTCGAAAGAAAAACCTGTTTCGTGCAGTTTATTGATAATTTCACCTTCGATGTTCGATTGAAAATAATGCAGTTCCATGTCCGGATATTTTTTCAGTAAATCATTGAAATAGTTTTCAAACGGTATGGTACCATATATATCCGTTTCGCGCACGCCGAGCAAATTCAGATTGGGGCCGTTTATTAGTTGAATTTTTTTTGTCATTATGTTTTGTTATTATTGAGGCGAATGTACAGATAAACACGTTGCAAAACTAACTGTTTTGATAGTATTTATTCTAAAGTTTTTTGACGGACATGTAGATTTTAAGCAAAAATAAGGGGATTAATCGGTGGTACAATCAATTGTTGAGCCTGCTTCTGATGAAATTCGCGCAAGAGTAATGATTTTTATCCTGACGATGAAAATTTAACTTTTTCAGTTCGTTGTGTCGAAAATGGAATCACTCCAATAATTGTTCTAAGCGGTATTTTTTTTATTTTTGCCCTTTCTTTTTTTTAGTCGGAAATATTTTTACCACTTCACGTTAGCAAATTATGCTCGAAAAAATTATTATTCTTGATTTCGGTTCACAAACAACCCAGTTGATTGGGCGTAGAATCCGCGAACTGAACCAATATTGCGAAATTTTGCCGTACAATAAATTTCCCGAAGAAACAAAGGGAATAAAAGGGGTTATTCTTTCAGGAAGCCCGTATTCGGTATATGACCCGGAAGCGTTTAAAGTCGATTTGAGTAATATCAGAAAAAGATTTCCAATTTTGGGTATTTGCTACGGCGCTCAGTATATGGTATATTCAAAAGGAGGGAAAGTAGAGCCTGCAAAATCGAGGGAATATGGGCGTGCCGTTATTTCGGTCGTTGAGCCCGGCGATGATTTGATGCACGGAATCGCCGATGGTTCACAAATCTGGATGTCGCACGGTGATACCATTACCCAAGTGCCCAATTACTTTAAGAGAATAGCCTCGACGAAAGATGTTGAGCTTGCCGCCTACAAAATTGAAGGGGAAAAAACATGGGGCGTGCAGTTCCATCCGGAAGTATTTCATACGCTGGACGGGCATTTGTTATTGGAAAATTTTCTGCGTATCTGCGAATGTAAGAGGGATTGGTCGCCGGCGTCTTTTGTAGAATCAACCGTTGCCGAACTGAAAAGGCAAATCGGCAAAGAAAAAGTCATCCTTGCCTTGTCTGGAGGTGTCGATTCGTCGGTTGCGGCTGTTTTGCTGCATCGTGCTATCGGGCGTAATCTTGTCTGCATTTTTGTTGATCACGGTTTGCTGCGCAAAAATGAATTTGAAAATGTGATGCATGATTATGAGCATTTTGAATTAAATATTATCGGAGTAAATGTCAAAGACAGGTTTTATAAAGCCTTGAAAGGCGTCAGCGAACCCGAAGAGAAACGGAAAATCATCGGAAAAAACTTTATAGATGTTTTTGAAGAAGAAGCAAAAAAGATTCGCAATGTAAAATGGCTGGCGCAAGGGACGATATATCCTGATATTATTGAATCTTTATCCATCACGGGAACAACCATAAAATCGCATCACAATGTCGGAGGTCTGCCCGAACAAATGAATCTGAAATTGTGCGAACCGCTTCGTTTGCTGTTCAAAGATGAAGTACGCCAAGTCGGATATGAACTGGGTATGATGCATCATTTGATCAAACGCCATCCTTTTCCCGGCCCCGGATTAGCCGTCAGGATTTTGGGCGAGATTACTCCCGAAAAAGTAAGAATATTGCAAGACGCTGACGCCGTTTTTATCGATGGGTTGAAAGAATGGAATTTATACGATAAAATATGGCAAGCCGGCACGATATTGCTTCCTGTGCAATCTGTCGGCGTGATGGGCGATGAACGGACGTATGAAAATGCGGTTGCTCTCCGTGCCGTGACATCTACCGACGCCATGACTGCCGATTGGGCGCAATTGCCCTATGATTTTCTGGCGAAAGTGTCGAATGACATCATCAACAAAGTGAAAGGGATTAATCGCGTGGTGTATGACATCAGTTCAAAACCGCCTTCAACGATTGAATGGGAATAGACCGCGAAGCCTGATGAATTTGTTGTAAATGACATGATAGACACACATTCTCACATATATTCCGAAGAATTTGATGACGACAGAGAGCTTGTTATACAAAGGGCAAAAGATGCGGGAGTAAAAAAGATTATCTTGCCGAATGTTGACAGTGACTCTTTAGCACGTATGCTGGTATTAGAGGAACAATGTCCCGGTTTTTGTTTTGCTGCGGTGGGGCTTCATCCTACGAGCGTAAAAGATGACTATGAGCAAGCGCTTTCGCTGGTAAAAAAAGAGTTGGAGCGGAGAGAATACATTGCAATCGGAGAAATAGGACTCGATCTTTATTGGGATAAAACTTATTTTAAAGAACAGCAAAAAGCCTTTGTATGTCAGATAGAATGGGCGCTCGAATATAGTTTGCCGGTAATTATCCACACGAGAGATTCTCTGGCAGAAACAATCGAACTTTTAACGCCTTTTAAAAACAGTGGTTTGCGTGGGATATTCCATAGTTTTGGAGGTTCCTTGTCCGACGCTGAAAATATTTTAAATTTCGGCGGTTTTTTATTGGGCATAAACGGCATTGTAACATTCAAAAATTCGGGCTTGAGAGAAGTGCTGAAACACATTGATTTAAAACATATAGTGATAGAAACGGATGCGCCTTATTTAACTCCCGTGCCTTTCAGGGGAAAGAGAAACGAAAGTGCATACATATATTATATAGTAAGGGAATTGTCGGCTGTGTATAATCGAGGCGAAGCGGAAATAATAAGCGCTACAACGCATAACGCATCAAGTATTTTTGGAAAATTGGAGCTTAGCAGCCATTTTTCTAAAAACGCTTAAAAAAAGGGTTTTCAATAGAAAAGCCGACGCAAGGGTGTTGTATTTCATATTTTTTTCTTAACTTGCGCCTCGAATCTTCGGAGAGGTGCTCGAGTGGTTGAAGAGGCACGCCTGGAAAGCGTGTATACGGTGTGGAATCGTATCGAGAGTTCGAATCTCTTCCTCTCCGCATAGTCTGATAAACATTGGATAAACACAAAAAAATAAATAAAAAATCAAGAAATCTAAAAAAAAGAAAAATGAAAAAGGTATTTGCAATTTTATCAATCGTGGTAATTTTTAGTTTTGGCTTCACATTTAGCTTATCGGCTCAAGAAAGTGAGAGCGTAACGATAGAACAAGTAGAAGCAGCTGTAGCGGAAGGCGGAGGTATGCACCAAGCTTTAAAAACGAAATTTATTGAAGGTACTGCCGAATGGATGGCGCCTGTAGCTTTAGTGTTAATACTTGGTTTAGCGTTATGTATCGAACGTATTATTTATTTGAGTCTCTCATCTACCAACACTAAGAAATTATTGAAAAATGTGGAAGACGCATGGGGCAACGGCGGTGTTGAAGCAGCTATGGATGTTTGTCGTAATACACGCGGACCGGTAGCTTCGATATTCTATCAAGGACTATCTCGCTTGAACGACGGTGAAAGTATCGAGGTAGTAGAAAAGTCCATCGCCTCTTATGGTGGTGTTCAATTAGGACAATTGGAAAAAAATCTGACATGGATTTCGTTGTTCATTGCCCTCGCACCGAGTTTAGGATTTTTGGGTACTGTAATCGGTATGGTTCAGGCATTTGACAAAATCCAACAAGTAGGTGAGATGTCGGCAACCGTTGTTGCAGGTGGTATTAAAGTAGCGCTTTTGACAACAATCTTCGGTTT
>JAIRTG010000044.1 GCA_031255055.1 Prevotellaceae bacterium | reverse complement strand
AGACTGAGGTTTGCGACACTTACTACAAGGCTTTTACCTGCCGGTCTCACCAGATAAGTCCCCCCTGCATAAGATTGCTTGGGTATCAACTCTATATGACCGCCCCTAGTAATTTTTGTCCTTTCCAATAAATTTTCTTTTGACATACGGTGTAGAAAAAGCATTTCGATGAGTGAATCCATCGCCGCCCTCCTTGTAAATAGCACAAACCGCCAAAGAATTTTCTAAATCTGCCAAAATTTCATCAAAAGTCTTGGCTTTCCCGGTGTTTTTTGGCATCTTTTTGTTAGACTATACTAACGCTTGAAGGTTGTCAAGACCATTTCAGCCGAGCATTTTATTGAAGACGAGGGCAGCACCGAAGATGTCGGGAAGGTGAAAAAATATATCCAAACTATGGCGGCAGACACGGACTAGAAGCTGCTGGATCGTTACGGAAAATCAGCTTGAACAAGTTTTTATTAGCATGAACTAGCTTTGAGGTATACAGTAACTATGGACAAGAAAACAAAACAACCCAAAACAGGACTGGCGCGGCTTTGGGAATTCGCCATGATGAAAAAGCCACTCGTCTTCGGATCTCTCATACTTTCGGCAATAGCGTCCGTCGTCAGCTTTGTGCCGTACATAGCCATTTACCGCGTTGTGAGCGAGCTTTTGAACAGCCTACCCGACATCGCGGGAGCGGATACCGCGCTGTTAATCAGGTATGGATGGATCGCCTTTTTCGGGGCAGTCGGTAACATACTGCTCTACTTCACTGCGTTGATGCTCTCGCACCTCGCCGCTTTCGGGACACTGTATCAATTGAAAGTGAACTTTATGTCGCATTTGGCGCGTGTTCCTCTTGGGTTTCACGTCCTTGTCGGCAGCGGCAAGCTCAGGAAAATCGCCGACGAGAACATCGAAAGCATTGAGGGCTTTATCGCGCACCAGCTTCCCGACCTTGTTGCGGCAATAGTCGCGCCGGTCGTCATGTTCGTCATACTGTTCGCCGTTGACTGGCGTTTCGGACTGGCCACTGCCGCGGGCATCGTTGTCGCGCTGGCGCAATATGCCATGGCGTTCGGCAACAAGAGCGCAAAGGAGATGGCGGATGAGTATCAGTCGGCGCTTGAGGAGATGAACAACGCCTCGGTCGAATATATCCGCGGCATATCGGTGGTAAAAGCGTTCCGGCAAACGGCGTACTCCTTCCGGCGTTTGCATGAGACGATCAAACACTATACATCATCGATTATTCCGTACACCCTCGGCTGGGAAACCGGATACGCCGTCGCGGTCGCTCTTATTAACAATGTCTTTATATTCGTCATACCCGCCGCCATACTCATCGGGATGTTCGCGGTGGACGTTTCCGGTTACGCGGCGTTTGCCGGAAAGGTCGTATTCTATCTTATCTTCACACAGGCTGTCTCCGGCATTTTGCTCAAAGTGATGTACGCCAACACCGTGATTATGCATATTTCACGCGGGGTTGAGGCGATGGATAAAATCCTGGCGGAGCCGGAACTGCCGGTTGTCCGCGAGCCAAAGACCCCGCGAGGGCCTGACGTAACGTTCAACGACGTGTCCTTTTCCTACAGGAAAGAAAAGGATGTCGAAGCCCTCTCCGGCGTATCGTTTACCGCCCGACAGGGTGAGATCACCGCCATAGTCGGGCCCTCCGGCGGCGGCAAATCCACCATCGCTCACCTGATTCCGCGATTCTTCGACATAAGCGGCGGAAGCGTTACGATAGGCGGCGTGGACATCAGGGACATGGATCCCCACGCGCTCATGGACAGCGTGAGCTTCGTCTTTCAAGACGTGTACCTATTCAAGCAAAGCGTCATGGAGAACATACGCATAGGCAATCCTGCTGCAACGGATGAGCAAGTCATTGATGCGGCGGCTTCTGCCCAGTGCCGCGAGTTCGTAGAAAAATTGCCCGCAGGTTACAACACCGTTATTGGGACAAAAGGCGTACATTTGTCGGGCGGCGAAAAACAGCGTGTCGCCATCGCCCGCGCCATTGTCAAGAACGCTCCGATTGTTGTGCTTGACGAGGCAACCGCGTTTTCCGAACCGGAAAATGAATACCTGATTCAAAAAGCCTTCGAGCGGCTGATGAAGAACAAAACCGTCATCATGATAGCGCACAGGCTCTCCACCGTGCGTGGAGCAAATCAGATTATCGTGATTGACGGCGGACGGGTCGTGCAGAGCGGCGCTCACGAAGAGCTGCTGAAACAAGGCGGGCGATACGGCGATATGTGGCGCGTTTACATGGAAACCGCAACCTGGCGTATGTCCAAATCAGCTAAATTCTCAAAATCGGAAGGCGTAAGCTATGCGTAAACTACAACAAGCAATGATGCTCACGGATAAGGGGAGCGCGAATTTGAAGAAGGCGATAGCCGCCTGCACGCTGACCAATTTCTCGGCAATACTGCCGTTTGCGGTTCTCTTGCAATGTATCATGGAACTCTTAAAGCCGCTTTCCGGCGGGGAGGTCTCGTGGAACAAGATGTGTCTGTTCTTCGGCGCGGGCATCGTTTCCGTCATCCTTGCAGCCCTCTGCCACAAGAACGATTACCGCAAGACCTATGTGGCGTCCTACTTGCAGAGCGAGGAGTCCCGCGTTTCGATAGCGGAACACATACGCCGCCTGCCGATGAGCGTTTTCAACTCAAAAGACTTGACCGACCTCACCACCAACCTGATGGGAGACGTGGCGAATAGCGAGCACGCACTCAGCCATATTATCCCGCAGCTTTTCGCCAACGGCATTTCCATCATGTTTATCTGTGCGGCGTTGGCGCTATACGACTGGCGCATGGCGCTTGCGGTTTTTGTATGCGTTCCCGTGGCGTTCGCCATTATTGTAACGAGCCGCGCCTTACAGGGGCGCCTCTCGCGCAAGCACATAGCAGTGAAGCTGGCTGCATCCGACCGAGTGCAGGAATATATAGAAGGAATCAAAGTAATCAGAGCTTGCAACATGGACGGCGAGCACTTCGCGGTTTTGGAGAACACCCTCCGCGAAATGATGCGCCTTGCCATGAAAATGGAAGTAGGAACGGGCGTGTTCGTAACCGGGGCGCAGACTGTATTGCAGGCGGGTATCGGCCTTACCGTCATGGTCGGAATCAACCTGCTTACCGGTGGAGAGATCGCCTTTATTCCGTTGCTGATTTTCCTTCTGATTGTCGTGAAGATATACGCGCCGGTAATCGTCATACTCACGCTGCTGCCCCAACTGTTCTATTTCCAAAACAGCATTAAGCGTATGCGCGACTTACTGTCGGTAGAACCTATGACGGGAGACACTGAAAAGCCCCTCTCGAATTTCAATATCGTCTGCGAGAATATCAATTTTTCGTATAACAAAGACGCGGAGCGGACGATAAGCGGCATCTCCGTAACGATACCTGCTGGAAGCCTCACGGCGCTAGTGGGACCCTCCGGCAGCGGCAAGAGTACGGTGTCAAGGCTCATCGCCCGTTTTTGGGATACAGACAGCGGCCGTATTACCATTGGCGGACAAGACATCAAAACCATGGACCCGGAACACCTGATGAGCTATATGTCCTTTGTCTTTCAGGATGTGGTGCTGTTCAACGACACGATTTTGGAGAACATTCGCATCGGCAACAGGGACGCAGAGGAGAAACAGATTATCGCGGCGGCGAAAGCCGCCCGCTGCGACGACTTTGTGCGCGGACTGCCCGATGGCTACAACACGATGCTTGGGGAAAACGGCGCTACCCTGTCGGGCGGCGAGCGCCAACGCATTTCCATCGCCCGCGCGCTTTTGAAGGACGCGCCGATTGTCCTGCTCGATGAAGCCACGGCAAGCCTTGACCCGGAGAACGAGGCTTCCATTCAGCAGGCGATTTCCACACTCATTGAAGGCAAGACCGTGCTGGTGATTGCCCACCGCCTTCGCACGATTGCCGGAGCGGACAACATCATCGTGCTTGATAAGGGGCAAGTGGCCGAACAAGGTACTCACGATGAGCTTATAGCGCGGGACGGACTTTACAAGAGGCTCTATACGGTTCAGACGGAGAGCCTCGGCTGGACGGTGTGAGGAAGAGGTGAACGCTATGTGGACAAACATTGCAAACAAGGTATTATCCGCAATTGCGGTTATATATACAAATTTTGTCGGCGGGACATAAAAACCGCAAGGAGTTGTATTATGAAAAAAATACAGTTTATCAGTTTACTGATTTTAATGCTGGTATTCACTTTCGTTCTGACCGGCTGTGATAATGGTGGCGGCGGCGGAGATCCAGAACCCGAACTGGCAGACTGGACGGGTACATGGAATTCTTATTTTATGTATTATGATGAGCAGGAAATAGTCGCAATTCTTAATGCCCGCTATGAGGCCACGCCTGCGTATCAAACAAGGTTCGATACGCTTGAAAAATTTATAACGTTTGTTGCGAGCGTTGTTCGGACTGATTTTGGATCATTTGTCATACAGGGTAATAAGATAACCTTTTACGAACAAAAAGCAGACGCAAAAAATCCTTCGGGGAAAGTTCTTGAGACAGTAACCTATACCTATAAGGGAAGGCGGAGCGATACCCATTCTGACCCGGGAGGCGGCACAGAAGACTTTGAATGGTATGCTTTTGAGGGCGACAAGGCAGGAGATTATAAATACCTGCTTATAGAGGGGGAAGCTGAACGTGATACCCCAGACGGGCCGGTACATTTTCATATGCGCTATGGTAGCAAAAGCTTTGACGATTTATTGTATACTCCGAAAGACAACTACGGTAACTGGTCGCCGACTATTATCAGTTATGATACTACCATTGCCGAATTGATAGTATTCATGTCCGGGGATTGATGACTGAAAGACGGAAATTTCCAGCATAACGGACGTGGTAACATCCTCGCCGGTATCTGGTAATGAGTAAGGCAGGGGGCAACGATGGAACCGGCAGAATGGTTGTGAAGTGTTAATGTGCTTCTTCCATTTCTGCCGGCGTTTCCCTAATTCCCTCGCCACCACCCCTTTGCCTACTCGCCAAAAAAAGAAACAACAAACAATAACCGCCATCTGTTATCCTTTATCTTTTTTATCTCGTATCGCCCGCCCTTTACCCGTTAAAACTAGTAAACGCAGGGTGCCGTCAAATAAAAAAGGCAAGGGGGCGCGGTAAGGATTTTTGCAATAGCCGTCTCACTTGTGAAATTTCTGTATGTCGTTTACTATCCGGCTATTGGGGCAACCGCCTTGGGCTGGATTCTTACCTCACAGATCATAGTGCGTGAAAGAACTGAATTCCCCCCGCTGGTTTGCCCTTATTATTCCGTTGCCGCTGACGGTAGCGGGTACCTTCCTTGCACTGCTTCTACCTCCCGTTATTTCGGTGCCGATTACGTCGGTAGGTATAATTATTTCCGGTATTATATTTTATTCCGCTCTATTTGTTCGGAGGGATCGATTTCTGAATAACTTCTGCTAAACATATCACAATACACGGCTTTTTATCTGCAAGTCGTCATTTTCCGCAGGGTTACAATGATGTCGGCCTCCTCCATCTGGTTGATCAGGATTTAGGCGGTTTCCAAGAGTTCAAAGGGGGTGGTCGTTTTCCCTGTGATAAAGATTATCCGGCTCCCTCCGCTCCACCCGGAAGCCCATACCCTCCTACCGTTCCAGCGTTATTTCGTCTATGAATTCCCGGCTGCTTGGGGTTTCTATTTTTGGATATTACTGTTTTGTGATTTGATTTAAGCTGATAAATACACCTCCAATCATAATACCAGTTTGAACTTCAAGCCACGGGCCAAAAAATGAAGGCGCATAATTCTTTGCATCATATTTTTTACCTTTTGCATCTATGACTACACCTTCTGTATTGCGATACAAACCAAGATCGTGAATTATGTCGGTTGGATTTCTGGCCTCTTTCTTAGCATTTTCCAAGTTATCAATAAAAAAATTAGGAAATAATGCTTTATACTGATTGTTTTTATTAAAAAATTGTTTTATTTCTGGTTCGCAGTCCGTTTCTTTCGCAATATCTAACAAATCATCTTTAGCCTTATCATCATGGCTAATCGTATTAATGAGAGTGTTTAGAGCAGAGTCGTATTCTTCTTGATTTTTTCTATAAAAACACAATACTAATCTTATTTTTTCCATTACACTCATTTTAGTATTTCTGACAATAAATTCAAGATTTTGAACATCAACATCGTTTCTTTTAATAAGATGTTCATAAAATTTCTCTGTTTTTATATGCCACATTTTAGTATCTGAATGCAATATTATGGCTTGCAATACTGCGCCGTCACATTTTTCTAAAATATATTCAGAGTAGTCGTTTATTAAACCATTTGATAACAGCATTGATATTATCTGAGTCCCCATATTAGAATCGGCTGATAACTTTGATTGTATAAAATCTCTTGTTTCCGAAGAATTATCGGCAATGATATATGTTAAAAAATTGTTGAATTTCAGCGGATCGTATTCTTTCTCTTGCAATATATTTCGTAATAACAATAGTGTCCTTGAATGGTCTATTTTTATTAATACACCTATTATTGCACTGATGTTGTTGTAAAAATATACATTGGCAGGATAATCTAACTCGTTTAATAAAACCTCTTGTAATACATCGTAATCTTCCTTGCCCACTTCAGGATTAAATGTCAGGTTTTTTATAGCCTCACTTCTTTTCACATAATTTGAAGAAAACATATTAGATATATTCTTGTTATATTGTTCTCTATAAAATTGCTTGAAAAACAGATCCGGCGTTTTCTGTATTTCCTTTATTAAATTCTCAGCATCACGAATTCTGGAAAAATAAATCCATCCAAATATTATAGCAAAGACAACAAGTGCACATGAAAACAAGGCTATAGAAAGTTGTATATTTGCAAGCAATTGATTGTATAGTTTTTCAATATTTGAGGCTACCGATTGATTGATTTCTTCTTGGACTTTGGCCGATAGATCGTTTCCATAAACATATATATGCGCAGGAATAACAACATTTTCCTTAACAACAGGAGAAATAAAGAAAATTATCGAACATGCAATAACTATTGCTGATGTAACGGAAGTAACAATACATATATATTTTGAAAAAATGATTTTTAGATAGTGTTTTGCTATTTTTTTCCCCTTATTGGCTGTCGGTTGTATGGGTTTGACTTTAATTCCCATGTTTTCACCTCTTTTTTAATATATCACCAATGCCCGGTTCGGACAAGAGCGCATTTAGAGGCGGCTTTTTATCTGCAAACCGCCATTTTCCGCAAGGGTTACAATAATGTCCGCTTCCTCCGTCCGGTTGGTCAGGATTTGGGCGGTTTCCAGAAGCTCGAAGGCGGCGGCCGTTTCCCCGGCGATAAAGACTATCCGGCTTCCGTCCACCCGATAGGCTATGCCCTGCTGTTTCTCCAGGGTTATTTCGTCTATTGATTCCCGGTCGTTGGGGGTTTCTATCTTCACATAAAAGATCGTTTTTCCCTCAAGCATACCGGCTAATTCGGCGGCTTTTGTCTGCATATAGACTAATATACCAATTTCGTTTGAAAGAAAGCAAGCAATTTCGGAAATTCCCTAAATATCATACCAAAGTAGTATACCCAACGCCTCAAAGGTCTTTTACCCTGCCTTATGGAGATAACCA
>JAIRTG010000037.1 GCA_031255055.1 Prevotellaceae bacterium | reverse complement strand
ACAGGGTAGTTATATGAAAGTGATTAACGATTAATTGTTAAACATGGCGAACTTGCTAATCACTAATCACTAAACACTAATCACTATAAACGCTGTCTTACGGGGCGTTGCGGGGCAGCGCCCCGCAGAGGGGGTAGCGGAAGACCGCCAACGGCGGGCTGAAGCGAGGGGGAGACTTCCCCCCCCTAATTCTCTTTCTCTTTCCGGTAGGAAGACGTCAACGGCGGCTGTAGCGAGGGAGAGACTTCCCCTTTGTAAATGGGCGCGGTTTACCCAATGTGTTGATTTTTATCGTCTGTTTTTAGCTCTAAAATCGCGAAAACCGCCGCATCGCCGCTTCTATAAAAATAAATAGACCGACTGTTCGGTGACTGCCGGTCTATTTGTTTTATTGGTCGACTTTATTCTTTTTCGAGTTTCAAGGTGAGGGTGGGCTGATCGCAGACCTCGGTCGGACCGAAGTATTGAATTGGTCCCGGGTAGATATAGCTTCCTCTGTCGCTTGCCCATTTGTCTCGATTTGCCTCGAAGAATTTGAATGGCGTTCTGTCCAGTCGGACAAGCGCTTTTTGGATGACCGGTTTCATTTTTCCCTGCCGACGTTCCATGTTCATCATCATGGTGATGGGGACGCCGCCTGCTATCCATTCGTCGGCGGGAGATGTCAGGTTGCGGACTGATGCCATATAGCCTGTTTTTCCGTCGGAAATCAACAGGGAGGCGGTGTAGCCTAATGAGTAGGTATAATCGGCGTCGAAGTTTGAGGGAATGGCGCAACGACCTTCGTATCCGAAGAAGTGACTGATGGCCGAGAATTTGCCGACATAGCGTCCTTCTGCTTTTAGTTTCGCCAACCGTTTGGCGATCATTTCGATCAGCATTTTTTCCGTCTCGATCAACGATACTTGTACGTTTCCGTGCGGGTCGCGGTCCAGTGTCAGTTGTCGGGCAATGCCTTTCGGCAGGCTGCGGTATACTTGCAAACTTTTTTCTGTCAACAGTCCTTTTACAAATTGTCGTTTTTCGTCGTCGGTGTGCATGGTGTTGAAGTCTTCGTTGTCGGAAAGCAGTTCGTTCAGTTCGGCGATCAGGACTTTCATTGCGGGGATGAATTCGATCAGTCCTTCGGGAATCAGGATGATGCCGAAATTCAGTTCGTTGCCGGCACGTTCCATGATGATGTCGACGATGGATTCTACAATATCGTCGAGTGTCATGTCTCTTGCTTCTACTTCTTCTGAGATGATGCAGACGTTCGGATGGCTTTGCAGTGCACATTCGAGTGCGATGTGTGAGGCCGACCGGCCCATTAAGCGGATGAAGTGCCAGTATTTTTTGGAGGAATTGGCGTCGCGCTGTATGTTTCCGATGAGCTCGGAGTAGACCTTACATGCGGTATCGAAGCCGAAGGATGCTTCTATCATTTCGTTTTTCAGGTCGCCGTCGATTGTTTTCGGGCAGCCGATAACCTGAATCTTTGCATCTGTCTGTTTGTAGTATTCGGCAAGAATGCAGGCATTTGTATTTGAGTCGTCTCCGCCGATGATGACAAGCGCGTTGATGCCTAATTTTTCGCATATTTCGCGTCCTTTTTCATACTGCCATTCTTCTTCCAATTTTGTACGCCCCGATCCGATGATGTCGAAACCGCCGGTGTTACGGTATTCGTCGACAATATCGGCTGTCAGTTCTTTATATTTGTGTTCGACCAGCCCGATCGGTCCGCCCAAGAAGCCGTATAGTTTGTTTTTAGGATTCAGTTTTTGCAGTCCGTCAAACAGTCCGCAGATTACGTTATGTCCTCCGGGCGCTTGTCCGCCCGACAAGATGACGCCTACAGCTACCTGCGGATGTTCTCTCTGTTCGCTTTTTTCAAACGTGATAATCGGCATTCCGTATGTGTGCGGAAATAGCCGACGGATTTCTTCCTGATCGGCGACTGATGTCGTCGCTTCTCCCATTTTGAGCGCAACGTTTTCTTTCAGCATGTTCGGTAACTTGGGTTGATAGTCTGCCCGGGCTATCTGCAACGGGCTTTTGGTCATTGTTTTCATTTGTTGGAATCTTATGGTTTGGTGAATTTGAATATGTTATTTTTTGAGCCGGCAAATTTAATTAATAATTCGTTATCATTGAAATCATGCCGTTTACTCTTTGTTTGCTATAGTGGGGAAAAAGTGACTTTTTGTTTCCGACTAACGGATGTTTTCGGGTTTCATTCGGGCAAAGCGCAGTAATTTCAGTACACAATCATTCAGCGGTTTTTCGGGATTGCGCTTGCGCAGGTTGAGGTATATGCCGATTTTTTTCATTACCGGTATTTTATGTGTTTCTACAAATTCGATCAGTGAGCCGTCGGGGTCTTCGATGTACGCAAAATGTCCTGCGGCGTCGCCCATTCCGAACGACTCGTTGTCGTTTTTTTGTTTCGCTGCGCTGTCGACGGTAAAGGGGAATCCGAGTTTGTTGCATTTTTTCTCCAGTGCGCGGATGTTCCGTACATCGAAACATATTTGTATAAAACCGGGATCGCCCCAGTAACGGCCTTCGTAGATTTTTTTCGGCGTCCGTGCCTGTGCCTGTATCAGTTCGATAAATGTGTTTCCGAACAGATGTGCAAATGCTCCTTCGCGGGGTTTTGAATGTGTCAGCAGTATGCGACGGAATGGCTGATCGCCGGCAGGCAAAGCGGAAATATCATTGAAAATGCCTGTCGCATCGGCTATTATTTTGTCATAGCCTAGTGCGTCACGATAGAGGGTTATTGTTTTTTCAATATCGGTACATCCGACGATAGCGCCTATGGGGCCGCCTGTCGAGCGATTTTCGTCGCGGAAAACGGCGCTGTCTTCTACTATCTGGAAGATGTTTTCGTATTTGTCTTTGATAAAAAATGTTTGTTTTCCATCAATCGACCGGCCGATACCGCCAAGCATTTTTATGTCTTTCTTCGAAAATTCTTCAAAACTTTGCGCGATATTGCGGCTTTTCATTTTGACGATGAAGGCGCCTAAATCGCCTGTCTGTAGTTGAAAAGCGGGTTTTTCCGGCTTGTGTTCCTGATGCTGCCATATTTCAAATCCGCCGCCGCCTTGCATGTTTAGAGCGATCACGGCACGTTTTCGACGGGCTTTTCCGCCCATATAGCGGGCCATAATGTCTGCGGTGTTGTTGTCGTCGAGTATTTTGACGTCCATATTAAAAACGTCTATATAGTATTTCCATGCTTCGACAAGGTCTTCGACCCCGATGCCTATTTGCTGAATACCGCTGATGACATATTTTTCCATGAACCTGTCCGGTAGTTTATTCTGCTGCAATCAGACTGTTTTGGTGATGATTTCCGATATGCCGATAATGTATAAATGATGGTAATCTTTGTCGGGATACCAGTTTTTGATGACTTGCTTTTCGATAAAGCCGTCTTCTTTCATCGGCTGTATAAAAAGTTTTTTGGCAAAAATAACGGTTTCGGCCTCTTCAAAATAGGGGATACCGTTTTTGTAGCTGACTGTTAAATTCGATTTTTCGATTTTATTTTCGTCTCTTCCCGAAACGCTTCCCAAGTAATTGAGCGTTTTTTTGAACGAGCGATCGAAAAAGGAAAGGGATATACTGTCGGATTGTTCCACAAATTCGAGCGTATATCTTTGAGGGCGTATCACAACGAATGCCACTTCTTTGTTCCACATAATGCCGAATCCGCCCCAACTGGCGGTCATTGTGTTGACTTTACCGTCTTTGCCGGCGGTAATCAGCATCCATTTGTTCTTTAGTTCAAAAATAGGAAACGGTATTTCCGAAGGTGTTATTTGTCTATACTGTAACATAAAGTAGGGGATTAAATGATTGAGAGGCACAAAAGTAATAAAATAAATACGATTAACAATTCCGAAGTGCGACATTCGTGTGTAGCGATGAATCCTATTGGTATGGGAAAGCGGATGTCTTTGTGTTCCGCACGGAGTGTCATTTCTAATTGTTTGTTGTAATTGTCCAACTCGGAATGTGTCGAATGTGAATAACCACTGATTTCGGTCTGTGAAGGAAGTAATCTGCGCTTGTTGAGCCTCTCATGGGACTCGAACCCACGACCTATTCATTACGAATGAATTGCTCTACCAACTGAGCTAAAGAGGCGTTTTTGATTTTCGACTGCAAAAGTAAAGTTTGTTTTTTGTT
>JAIRTG010000002.1 GCA_031255055.1 Prevotellaceae bacterium | reverse complement strand
TTTACTCCAACGAGTTCCAACCTTGTGCTTTCAGGGCGATTTCTTCTCCTTCGCGGCCTGTGAGGTATAAGCCTGACTGAGGGGGAGTGATGTGTCCGACAATTCCGACGCCATCCATCTCGAGTATTTTATCGTAGTCGTTCAAATCGACGGTGAACAGCAGTTCGTAGTCTTCCCCGCCATTGAGCGCCGCTGTGACGATGTTTATATTCAACTCTTCGGCCATTACTGCGGCTTCGTAACTGATCGGTATTTTGTCTTCGTACACCCGGCAGCCGACATTGCTCTGGGTACAAATGTGCATCAACTCGGACGATAGCCCGTCCGAAATGTCCATCATAGCCGTCGGCACAATTCCTTTCTCGCTCAATCCGACAATAATGTCCCGGCGGGCCTCCGGCCTAAGCTGACGCTGAAGAATATAGTCCTTGCCTTCAAAATCGGGTTGGACATCATCATGTCCGCCGAAAGCAATCTTCTCACGCTCCAACAACTGCAAACCCATATAGGCGGAGCCTAAATCGCCTGTGACACATATCAAATCGTTGGGTTTCGCTCCGTTGCGGTAAACAATTTTATCCCTGTCGGCTTCTCCGATACAGCTTATGCTGATGGTAAGCCCGGTGAGCGACGCGGAAGTATCCCCGCCAACCAAATCGACGCCATAGCCCTGACAGGCAAGCCTGATGCCTTCATATATCGCTTCCAAATCTTCTACCGAAAACCGCTTTGAAACGCCCAAAGAGACTGTTATCTGTTTCGGCGTCCCGTTCATCGCGTATATGTCGGAAAAGTTGACAACGGCCGCTTTATATCCCAAATGCTTCAGCGGAACATACACCAGGTCGAAATGGATGCCTTCGAGGAGTAAGTCGGTCGTTATCAAAATCTGTTTTTCGCCATAATCAAGAACGGCGGCATCGTCGCCAACGGCTTTTTTTGTCGATGAATTGGTGATTGGAAATTTGTCCGTCAGCCGTTTTATCAGTCCGAACTCTCCTAATGAGGCTATTTCTGTGCGAGACATATTTTTTATTTTTTACTGGTTCGACGTCTAAAACTGCTCTATTTTTTCAATTCTTCGCAGGTGTCTTCCGCCGTCAAAGTCTGTTGACAGGAAAGCATCCAGTATTTCGACAGCATCCTTTTCGGACACAAAGCGTGCGGGGAGCGACAGTACATTGGCATCGTTGTGTTGACGGGCCAGTTTTGCGATTTCGGCTATCCAGCACAACGCCGAACGAACACCTGTGTGCCGATTGGCCGTCATATTGATGCCGTTTCCTGTTCCGCAGCAGGAGATGCCGACATCGTATTCCCCTTTTGAAACGGCGGCTGCCATCGGATGCGCAAAATCGGCATAATCGGCGCTCTCGGACGAAAAAGCGCCAAAATCGTCCGATTTACCGATGTTTTTTGATTTCAAATAATCAATCAATTTGCTTTTTAACTCATAGCCTGCGTGGTCGCTGCAAACGGCTATTTTTAATTCATTGAATGGTTTCATTATTTATTTATTGTTTCAGGATTTATAGCTTTAGAATGCGGCAAATTGTACCACATCATCTGTTGAAATCTCGTTTCCACCGAGTATAATCAGACGTTCGACAACATTTCGGAGTTCGCGGATATTGCCCGGCCACAAACGGTTTTGAAGCGCCTCTATCGCGTCTTGAGCGAATATTTTTGCAGGACTTCCCTGTTCTTTTGCAATCAGGTTGGAAAAATGTTCCACAAGTAGCGGAATGTCTTCTTTTCGCTCGTCTAACGTCGGCACGCGAATAGGAATCACATTTAACCGGTGAAATAAATCCTCTCTGAAATTTCCGTTTTTTATTTCCTGATGCAAGTCCTTGTTGGTGGCGGCAAAGACGCGCACATTTACTCTAATCGTTTTGTCGCTTCCGACGCGACTCAATTCGTTTTCCTGCAGCACGCGCAACACTTTTGTTTGAGCGGAAAGACTCATATCTCCGATTTCATCGAGAAAAATGGTTCCGTTATCTGCCTGCTCGAATTTCCCGATACGCTGCTTATGAGCCGATGTAAACGAGCCTTTTTCGTGGCCGAACAGTTCGCTTTCGATTAGTTCCGATGGAATGGCGGCGCAGTTGACCTCGACGTAAGGTTCCGACGATCGTCCGCTATATTCAAACAGCAAGCGGGCAACAACTTCCTTTCCGGTTCCGTTGGCGCCTGTTATCAATACGCGGGCGTCGGTGGGGGCTACACGGTGTATCATTTCGCGCACTTTTTCGATGACGGGCGAATTACCTATCATCTGATGACGTTGTGCAATTTTCTTTTTCAGGGTTTTCGTCTCGGCCGCCAGCGCTTTTTTGTCGAGCGCATTGCGTACGGTGATCAACAGACGATTCAAATCAATCGGCTTTTCGATAAAATCAAACGCGCCTTTTTTTATCGATTCAACGGCGGTTTCAATATTCCCGTGTCCCGACAGCATCACCACAGGCGTTTCTATCCCCCTCTCTCCTACTGCAACCAGCAATTCGAGTCCGTCCATTTCGGGCATTTTAATATCCGAAAGAATCAAATCGAAATTTCCGCAGTCAATCATTTCAAGCGCGTTTTTGCCGTTTTCGGCCAGACTGACTTTATGTTTTTCAAACTCCAAAATATCTTTCAGTGTGTTGCGGATGCTCCGCTCATCGTCTATTACAAGTATTTTTGCCATAATTTTTTCCGGATATATTAAATATTTACACTGACCGGAGAACGGTCATTATAGATCGAAACCAATGTCTTTACGGAAATACTTCCGTTTAAACCGAATGATTTCCGCGTTTTTATATGATTTTCCGAGCGCGTCGTCTTTTGTATCTCCGTATGAGCTGACAGCCAGTACACGTCCGCCTGATGTCATCACTTTTCCGTCTGCGTCCGACGTGCCTGCGTGAAAAACGATACTGTCGTTCACCATCTCCAGGTTGGTAATCTCGTGTCCCTTTTGATAATTTTCGGGATAGCCGCCCGACACCAGCATAATGGTTGCGGCATAACGGTTGTCGGTTTCAATTGTTTTTCCGCCCAGTTGTTCGTCTGCGACGGCTGTCAACAAATCGAGCAGGTCTGATTTCAGACGCAACATCACTACTTCCGTTTCCGGGTCGCCCATCCGGGCATTATATTCGATTACATACGGTCTGTTTTTCACATTTATCAAACCGAAAAAGATAAAACCTTTGTATTTGATGCCTTCCTGCCGTAATCCGTCGATCGTAGGCCGGATAATTTCCTGCTCCACTTTTTGCATAAAAGCGTCGTCGGCAAAAGAGACGGGAGAAACCGCCCCCATACCGCCTGTGTTCGGTCCGGTGTCGCCTTCGCCTATCCGTTTGTAATCTTTTGCTTCGGGCAGGATGACATAATCTTTTCCGTCTGTCAGCACAAAAACCGAACACTCGATTCCCGACAAAAACTCTTCGATGACGACGGTTTTGCTCGCGTTACCGAATTTACCGTCGAGCATTGCGTAGAGTTCAGTAACCGTTTCGTAGATGTTTTCCATGATGACAACCCCTTTTCCGGCGGCCGGACCGTCGGCTTTAAGGACGTAAGGCGGCTGCAACGTGCGCAGAAAATCAACTCCGTCGTGGATGTTTTCTTTTGTGACGGTAAAATATTTTGCCGTAGGGATGCCGTATTTCAGCATGAAATGCTTGGAAAAGTTTTTGCTTCCTTCCAGTTGAGCGCCTTTTTTGTCGGGCCCAATCACGTGAATATGCCCGATTTCATCGTCGTTTTGAACAAAATCAACAATCCCGTTGACCAGCGGTTCTTCGGGGCCTATGACAAGCATATCGATGTTTTTTTCCAAAACAACATTTTTTATTCCAGCGAAATCGTTTTGCGACAGGGCGATGTTTATTCCCACTGTCGAAGTACCGGCATTTCCGGGGAGGATGTATAAAGAATCGAGCTGTTCGCTCTGGGAAAGTTTCCATGCGATTGCATGTTCGCGCCCGCCGGAACCGATAAGAAGTATGTTCATATAAAATTTATTTGTGTATCCGGATGCAAAAGTAAATCTATTTTTCGCCTTGGGCAAATGGCAGGGATATTTGAGAGGATCGTAATTGATGATAAGGATGGTGCTTTTAAGGATGGTGTTTTGTGGAATTTCTATAAAAAAGAAAAGGTAGTCATCACGACTACCAATCTTCATTAACCTTAAATCTAATACTATGAAAAAATCACAGGTCAAAGGTAATACTTTTGACGATTAAAGCAAAAGTTCTGCTCGCAGAGCGATTATTTTTAATTTTTAATAAGGAAAATTTGTCATCATTTATATTTTGTAGCAAAGTTGGATGAGAAAATCGCGTTTCCTGTCGTATCGAAGGGAGATGTCGGATGGAACTGATTTTATATGGATGAAAACGGTACATATTCCGATTCGTTTATTTGCTTTCTCGCCGAAATTTGGAATCCGGCAGGAAATTCGGCTCAGTCTGTCAACTTTCTCTCGTTTCCTGCCGGTTTGTGATGGCATGTATCTGTGGGAATTGGTGCTATTCCGGTAGACAATGAATGATATGGAATTACATTCTATCCTCCAATATTCTTCGAGCGATGGTTGCGTCGACATTTCCGTTTTCGCCGAAAGCGACACGACGTTCGGTGAATCGTCTCTCGATCTCGGCGATGGTTGGTTCGCCGATACGTTCTTCGCTCAACCGGGTGCTAACGCCTAACGAACGGAAAAAATCTTCGGTTTTTCGGATGGCGGCATCAATGCGTTCCTCTTTTGTTCCGGTGTCGATATGCCAGACACGTTCGCCGTATTGAACGATTTTATCCCCTTTACTTTCGCTCAGTATCCTCATGGTTCCGGGCAGTACGATTGCCAATGTATGTCCGTGCGACAATCCGTGCAAAACGGTGAGTTCGTGCCCAATCATGTGTGTAGCCCAGTCCTGAGGTACGCCGAAAGCAATGAATCCGTTTAGCGCCATTGTTGCCGAAAGCATAAAATTGGCCATTAAGTCGTAGTTTCGAGGATTCTCGTAAATTTTCGGAGCGATATCCGTCAGCGTCTGCAAAATCCCTTCCGCCCATCTGTCCGTCAACGGATTGATGTCCGTAAAAGTAAGATACTGCTCCATCACGTGCACAAAAGTGTCGATAATACCGTTGGCAATTTGATTTTTGGGGAGCGTAAACGTCGTTTCGGGATCCAGTACGGAAAAAACGGGACAATTGGAGGCAAAACTGAATTTCTCCCTCGTCGTACTGTTTGAAATAACCGCACCCCTATTCATTTCCGAGCCTGTTGCGGGAAGCGTCAATACGGTTGCCAGAGGCAATATTTCCCAATCGACGCTCCCTTTCAGTACAATATCCCAGGCGTCCGTATCTTGCGGAATGGCCGAAGCAATCAGTTTTGTACCGTCGATAACAGAGCCTCCTCCCACGGCAAGCAGGAAGTCAATTTTTTCCTTTTTCCCCAGGTCGATCGCTTTTCTCAGCGTTTCGACCGAAGGATTCGGTTCAATGCCCCAAAATTCGATAGTGTTATGATTTTTCAGGGCGTCTTTTACCTGTTCGTACACGCCGTTTTTTTTCACGCTTCCACCGCCGAATGTGATCATTATTCGCTTTTCGATCGGAATTTCTTCAGCAATCCGGGCAATCATTCCTTTGCCGAAAATAAGTTTTGTTGGGTTTTGAAAAATAAAGTTGTTCATGATTAATTGTTTTTAATATGTTGGAACAAAGGTAATAATTTGGTTGTTGAATATGCTTTCCGTTTTTGAAAAAGAATGTTCGGGCTGTCAAAATTGCTTCAAAACATGAAATAATGTCTTGAAAATCAGTTTTCTAATCAATATCCGTGACAATGTTTCAGGATTATCCGAATGGAAAACTTTTTGATCAGCGGCGACGGAAATTAATAAAAATGATAACGATATGAACTTTAACAATTTCACAGTCAAAGCACAGAACGCCGTTCAGAGCGCCATTGATTTGGTGCGTGCAAAAGGTCAGCAAGCCATTGAGCCGGCGCATCTGTTGAAAGGAATTTTCGCCGAAGGCGAAGACACCGTACAGTTTCTGTTTGGAAAAATGGGCGTAGACGCGCACACTGTCGGTGCGGTAATCGACGCGCAGATTGAAAGCTATCCGCGCGTTTCGGGCACAGAGCCCTATTTGAGCCGCGAAACAAATGCCGTATTACAAAAAGCGATAGCCCTTTCGTCAAAATCGGGCAATCAGTTTGTTTCGCTCGAATACATGCTGATGGCGCTACTGGCCGAAAAGAACGCCGTCACACAGAGTCTGCAGGATGCGGGAGTGAGTGAGGCAGGTCTACAGAAAGCCATCGAAGACTTACGTAAAGGCGCCAAAGCCAACTCGCCGTCGGCAGAAGACAATTACAATTCGCTGGAAAAATACGCGGTAAATTTGAACGAGCGGGCCCGTTCGGGCAAGCTCGACCCTGTCATCGGGCGCGATGACGAAATTCGTCGGGTATTACAGATTCTGAGTCGCCGTACCAAAAACAATCCGATTCTGATTGGCGAACCCGGAACGGGTAAAACGGCCATAGTCGAAGGTTTGGCGCATCGTATTATTCGCGGCGACGTGCCCGAAAATCTGAAATCGAAACAAATCTTTTCGCTGGACATGGGAGCGTTGATTGCCGGTGCGAAATACAAAGGCGAATTTGAAGAGCGGTTAAAATCGGTGGTCAACGAGGTGATAAAAGCCGACGGCGAAATCATTCTGTTTATCGACGAAATACACACGCTGGTAGGCGCAGGGAAAAGCGACGGTGCGATGGATGCGGCAAATATTCTGAAACCGGCTTTGGCACGCGGCGAACTGCGTGCTGTCGGGGCGACAACGCTGGACGAATATCAAAAGTATTTTGAGAAAGACAAAGCGCTCGAACGGCGTTTTCAAATCGTCACGGTGGACGAACCCGACGAAGCCAGTACGATTTCCATTCTTCGCGGACTGAAAGAGCGTTACGAAAATCACCACAAAGTACGGATCAAAGATTCGGCTATCATAGCGGCGGTAGAGCTGTCGAGTCGCTACATCAGCGACCGGTTTTTGCCCGACAAAGCCATCGACCTGATGGACGAAGCGGCGGCAAAATTGCGTCTGGAAGTAGATTCCGTTCCCGAAGAACTCGACAACATCGAACGAAACATCAAGCAACTTGAAATTGAGCGTGAGGCGATAAAACGCGAAAACGACAGACCGAAACTCGAAAAGCTCAACAAAGAAATTGCCGATTTAAAAGAAAACAGTCGTGAATTACGCGCCAAATGGTCGTCCGAAAAAGAGTTGATCGACAAGATTCAGCAGGCCAAAATCGAAATCGAAGATTTGAAATACCAGGCAGACCGCGCCGAACGCGAAGGCGATTACGGAAAAGTAGCCGAAATCCGTTACGGCCGTATCAGGGACATCGAAAACAGCATTGTTACACATCAGAAGCAGTTGGCCGACATTCAGGGGCACAGCGCCATGATTAAAGAAGAGGTCGACAGCGAAGATATTGCCGACGTAGTGAGTCGCTGGACAGGTATTCCCGTCAAAAAGATGATGCAAAGCGAGAAAGAGAAGCTATTGAATCTGGAAGAAGAGCTACACAAGCGCGTTATCGGGCAGGAAGAAGCCATTCATGCCGTTTCGGATGCCGTCCGCCGCAGCCGTGCGGGTCTACAGGATCCGAAGCGTCCGATCGGGTCGTTCATTTTTCTCGGGACAACGGGTGTTGGGAAGACCGAACTGGCAAAAGCCCTCGCCGAATACCTGTTCGACGACGAAAACATGATGACACGTATTGATATGAGTGAATATCAGGAAAAATTTTCCGTCACCCGACTCATCGGTTCGCCTCCGGGGTATGTCGGCTACGACGAAGGCGGTCAGTTAACCGAAGCCATCCGCCGGAAGCCCTACTCGGTCGTATTGTTCGACGAGATTGAAAAAGCGCATCCCGACGTATTCAACATCCTGCTACAGGTGCTGGACGACGGACGACTGACCGATAACAAAGGGCGTACGGTCAACTTCAAAAATACCATCATCATCATGACGTCGAACATCGGTTCGATGCTGATACGGGACAATTTCGAGAAAATGACATCGGCGAATCGGGACGAGGTAATGGAAAAAACCAAAAACGGGGTATTTGAATTATTGAAACAGACGATTCGTCCCGAGTTTTTGAACCGCATCGACGAACTGATCATGTTCACGCCGTTGGACGGGACGCAAATCGAATCGATTGTCCGTTTACAGATAAGCGACATCCGCCGGATGCTGAAGAAGAACAACATCGATATGGAACTATCCGAAAAAGCCATTGCGTATATTGCGCAGGAAGGTTTAGATCCGCAGTTTGGTGCACGTCCCGTGAAGCGTGCCATTCAGCGCCACGTGCTCAACGATTTGTCGAAACAGCTCATTTCGGGCAACATCAAAGTCGACGAAACCATTCTGGTCGATTACGCCGGCGGCGGTCTGGTTTTCAAAAACAAACGGAACAACTAAATGCGGAAAGAGAAGATGGCATCTTTTTTAAAGAAAGAGAAAGAGATTTAGGGGGGGGAAGTCTCCCCCTCGCTTCAGCCCGCCGTTGGCGGTCTTCCGCTACCCCCTCTGCGGGGCTCTGCCCCGCAACGCCCCGTAAGACAGTGATTAGTGATTAATCATAGCGAATCTGCACTAATCCTAAACACTAAACACTAATCGTTAATCACTATTTTCCGTACAACATCTCCGTTGGCGGTCGTTATCCCGACAAGATACACACCGGCGGACAAATCGCTTACATCGATTTCACTGCCGACGGGTGCTGTGAACCGTTTCACCTGTTGACCGCTCAGGTCACGGATGACAACCTGCTCTATCGCTACAGCCGACCGAATGTACAATACATTCCGCGCCGGATTGGGATAAACAACCACCGTATCGTCGGACGGTGTCGGCGACTCCGACGTGTCGTCCGACCCTTCCGCGAAGACGGCAATATATGTCGCATTTGCTGTTACTATTATCAAGCGCGGATTGTCCGTGTTTTTATCCTGCCACCGATCAAAGTGATAACCGGACTTGGGACTGGCCATGAGCATAACCTCCTCACCTTCGGCATACCTTCCTCCGCCGTCAACGGTTCCCATGTTTGTGTCGCTCGATCTTACGGTTATCTGATAGGTTGCCCCTGTGTTTTCCTTCACAAACTCGGCCTCGAAGGTCATATTCCTTGTGACGGCGACAGTGCGCGGATTGGCGGTGACATTGTCGTCCCATTTCACAAACCGACAACCGTTGACGGCATTGGCCGTCAGCACAACCTCCTGAGCATACGTGTAAGGGCCTGCGGAGTTGACGGCCACCGTACCCCAGTCGGGATTGTTCGATGTTACCGTCAGCGTATAAGTAGGCGTTACCGGGTTTGCTGCAAACACGGCCGTAAAGGTTGTATCTTGTGTAACTGTAATCGTGCGCGGATTGTCGGAGGTGTTATCGTTCCATTTCACAAACCGATAGCCGTTGTCGGCGTTGGCCGTCAGCACAACCTCCTGACCATACGTGTAAAGGCCTGCGGGATCGACGACGACCATACCCCAGTTATCGTTGTTCGATGTTACCGTCAGCGTATAAGTAGGCGTTACCGGGTTTGCTGCAAACTCTGCCGTAAAGATTGTATCTTGTGTAACTGTAACCGTGCGCGGATTGTCGGAAGTGTTATCGTTCCATTTCACAAACCGATAGCCGCTGGCAGCGTTAGGCGTCAACGTAACCTCCTGACCATACGTGTAAAGGCCTGCGGGCTCGACGGCGACCATACCCCAACTTACATCGTTTGATGTCACCGTCAGTGTATAGTCCGTCCCTGCGGCATCCTCAAACACAGCAGTGAATGTCCCAACAGCGCTTGTCATGACAATATAGTATGGGTTGTCGGTAGATGATGTGCCGGTACTTTCCTCCCATCGCACAAAGCGATAATCTTCATTGGCGGGTATTGCCGTAATAACGGCCTGCGCATTGTGCGCATACTCACCTCCTCCGGTAACGGATCCCATGTGCTCGCACCCTTTGGCCACTTCGACCGTCAGTACATATCGGTTTTCCTCAAACACGGCAGTGAAAGTCGTATCCTGCGTGATCGTAACCGTGCGCGGATTGACGGGGATATTGTCGTCCCATTTCAAAAAGTGATAGTCGACGTTGGCTATTGCCATAATATCGACCTGCGTATTGCACGGATAATATCCTTCGCCGACGACGGTTCCCATTCGCTCGCACCCTACGGCCGGTTTGAGCGTCAGGTAACAGTTATATTCTTCTCCGTCCACATCAGTTACCGATTGTTCCATATCGGCTTTGGAGGAAATCGGATAAGGACTTCCCTCCGCACCGTTTCCGCTGTAAGCGGCGAACAGCTTATTTCCGAATCCTGTTGACAGCAACAGCATGTTTGTAAATAAAATAATTTTTTTCATCTTGTTTGTCGATTTTTTTCCTGTTCTTATAGCTTTGCAGGTCTTGCGTCTATTTTTAAAGAGGTTCTATTTAGTGATGAGTGATTAATTTAAAGAAAGAGATTTAGGGGGGGGAAGTCTCCCCCTCGCTTCAGCCGCCTACGGCGTCTTCCGCTACCCCCTCTGCGGGGCTCCGCCCCGCAACGCCCCGAAGACAATGAAGAATAAAGAGTGAAGAACGAAGAGTGATTAGTGATTAGTGATTAGTGCAAGTTCGTCGTGTTTAAACACTAAACACTAATCACTAAAAGCCCCCCGGAGCGACTATTTGTCGATGACGATGTTGAAAGTTGTCTGTATTGAGCCGGTATATTTCCCGATGCCGGTAATAGTAAGACCAGCCGTACCGGGTTCGATATTGTTCTGATAAGCAACCGTGAAGTCGACGCTGAAAATCAGGTCAACCTGTTTGGTGTCGCCGTCTTTATCGCAGATGTCGATGCTCACCGACGGAATAACATAGATCGGTTTACCCGTGTAAGACATAGTTGCGATATCGCCGATTTTTGCCGACCCGATGTCGGTACGCGCATGCAGACGACCATAGTGTTCATGCATCAGCGTATTATAGTGATCAGTTGTTACGTTAAACTCTTTTATAAACGGCAGATAAGTGTCGGGGCCTTCGAGGTTGATTTTTGCCGTAATGCGATCCATTAGCTCGTGCAGCGCCAGGTTGGTCTGATTGCGGGCTTCTCGAAAAGAGACATCCGGCTTGTCCACCTGTTCTTGAGTCGTATCGTCTACGTAGGTTTTGAAGAGATTGTTTAACGAAGTCAATTCCGTTATCCACGGCAAGAGCGCCAGCGCCGTTACCGAAGGGGTGTAATCCGGCTTACCCAGATGTTCGAT
>JAIRTG010000157.1 GCA_031255055.1 Prevotellaceae bacterium | reverse complement strand
TGAGCCGCTATCGAATCGACGGAAGGATTGCCGATGTATTCTACCGGATAGCCGTGTTTGGCGTAAAAGCCGGTCTCGAACGGGAAAATGGTGAACATCCTGTCGATGTGTTTTTTGATTGATTTGATGCGGTATTCTTTCCACGCCCAGATTTTGGGGGATATGTAGTAATAAACAGCGGCGCTTGTCAAGCGGTGTTTTACAAATCGGGCTATTTTCAGATTGAAACTCGGATAATCGACCAAAATCAGCACGTCGGGTTTAAATTTGAGCAAGGCTTGTTTGCAGTCCGCGAAATTCCGCAAAACTTTCCGAGCATTTTTTATCACGGCAAGAAATCCCATAAAAGCCATTTCGCGATAGTCTTTCACTTGAATACCGCCTTGCGCCGCCATCAAATCGCCGCCTAAAAAACAAAATTCGGCATGCGTGTCTTTTTTCTTCAGTTCGCGCATCAAATTCGAGGCGTGCAAATCGCCCGATGCTTCTCCCGCAATAATGAAATACTTCATTTTATCTTATCTCAAAGCATAAAAATACATCCGACAAAAAGGAGCATCGCCGCGAACATGGCGCCTTGTGCTATTTTAAAACTGTCGGTTTTGTAAAAAATAAAGGTGAGCAACAAGTCGGGAAATATGGATAGCAACAGTATCTTTCCCAACATCCGGCCCGGAAACAGTTGTTTGATTATTTCCCAAGCAGGTAGATCTGCCGGATAATACTGTTCAAGATATACCCAAATAAACAATACCGGCAACAATATGCCGATAATCAATCCGATGTAAACTTTATTGATTTTTTTCATTCGGCTTCCCGAAAATCCCATTCGGCAATCCGTTTGATATGTTCGTGTGCCGTCATGTCTATTTTTGTCGGGACAATCGAAACAAATCCGTGCGCCAGCGCCCATTCGTCGGTATCTTTGGCGTTGGGTTCGTTATTGTGAAAATAGCCTGTGAGCCAGTAGTAATCTTGATTTCCGAAAGGATGTCGACGTTTTTCAAATTCTTCGGCCCAAAATCCATCCGCCTGACGGACTACACGTACGCCTTTCAACGCGCCGTTCGGAGCATTGACATTCAGACAAACGCCATGAGGCAGGCCGTTTTTAAGCGTCTGTTCGGTGATATTTAGAATGTATTTTTCAAAAAAAGAAAAGTCGGCGTTCACACCGTGGTCGCAAATAGAAAAGCCTATCGCGGGAACCGAATTTCCACATGCTTCGAGTGTCGCTCCCATCGTGCCCGAATAAATCACATTTATTGCCGCATTGGAACCGTGATTGATTCCCGAGACAAGCAGATCGGGTTTTTGATCTAAAATGTCGTTCAGCGCCAGTTTTACGCAATCGGTAGGCGTCCCCGTGCATGAGTATATCTTCAAATTCGGCGACGTTTCTATCGGACTGAAACCGATTGGTCTTGTCACTGTCAATGCGTTCGATTGTCCCGAACGGGGTCCGTCGGGCGCCACGACAATAACATCTCCTATGGTCGTCATCAGCGCTATCAGCCTCTTTATTCCGGGGGCATTGTAACCGTCATCATTCGTTATTAGTATTACCGGTTTTTTCATATATCATTTTATCATTATAGTAGTTGTTTTTTTCGCTTTTATTTTCTTATTTTCCAAACCGTCAAGAGCAGGAATAAGGCGATTGTCGTCAAAAAATAAACCAGATCGCGCGAATCAATGACCCCTCTGCCGATCGAGCCGTAATGTTGGGAAATGCCAAGATTTTCTACGATTTCAATCGAACTTCCCGACGTAAAAAAACTTGTCAGCACATCAAACCCGTAGTACATGAAAAAGCACATCAGCAAAGCGAGAATGAACGAAACAAGCTGATTTTTCGAAAGTGAAGATGCAAATGTGCCGATGGCCACATAGATGCCCGCTAAAAAAATCAGACCCAGAAATGAGCCCCAGAAGGCGCCGCTGTCAACATTTCCCACAGGTTCGGCCAGCAACAGGACGGTGAAATAATAAATCAGTGTGGGAATCAGGGCTAATATCGCCAAACACCATCCCGCAGAAAACTTTCCCGAAACGATCTGCCATTTGCTAAACGGTTTCGTTTGAATCAATTCCCACGTACCGGTTTGTTTTTCTTCGGCGAACAGGCGCATCGTCACCGCCGGGCATAGAAATAGAAATAGCCACGGCGCCAGATAAAACAATCCGTCAAGATTGGCATACCCCGACATCAGGATATTAAATTCACCCGGAATCACCCACAGAAACAAAGCCGTCAGCAGCAGAAAAATACCGATAACGATATATCCCGTAGCCGTGCCGAAGAATGTACTTAATTCTTTTTTTAAAATAGAAAACATACTAAAAAAAAACGTTCTATGAAATTTCGGGTGAGTGTTTACCTCTCAAAATGCCTTGATTATCTGCAAATAAACAGTGATTTTTTACTATTTTTGCGGCTCCAAAGGTAACCAAAATTATTCAACCGGAAATTTAAAGTTTTTCAATGATTATGAAAAAAGTCATTTTCTTGTTTGCCTCAGTCGTCCTTATCGGTACAGCACAGGCACAAACCAAAAAAAATTACCTGATAAAAGGAGAGTATCTCAGAGGCACGGTTTTGAAACACAATGAACATTTAAAAAACCTGGTAAAAGGCCCTTCGGAGGGAATAGAGTTTGCTTTGGAGTACAGACCTGCCGGCGAAAAAGACTGGCATCATTTCCTGAATTTTCCGACAGTCGGTTTCGGATTGAACTATATGAATTTGGGTAACCCCGACACGTTAGGATATGCGACATCGATCTATCCTTATCTGAATATTCCCATCGTACGGACAGCGCATTTTATGCTGAACGTAAAAGCCGGAGGCGGATTAGCTTATGTAAATAAAACCTTTAAAGACACATACAATCCGAATGTAGACATCAATTTCAACAATGGCGCCATCGGTTCCCGTTTGAACGTATTTCTGGCGGGCGGATTAAACATCGAAATTCCGTTATTTAAAGGTTTAAACCTGACTGCCGATTATGCGTGGAACCATATTTCAAACGGGAGCATCGTGCAGCCGAACTCGGGCATCAACATGCTGAACGCTTATATAGGTTTGAAAGTATTTCCGAATTTCGCCGTATACACACCGCCTGTCAGGGAAAACAGACCCGATATTTCCCGCCGAATCACTTATGAAGCGACGCTATCGGGCGGCATCAGAGAGTTATATTATCGAGACGAAGGTAAAAAATATCCTATAGCATCGTTCTCTTTGGCGGCTTACCGTCCGATGTCAAACCGGTACCGAATGGGCATAGGAATGGATATTTTTTACGACGGCGTGTTTGGCGCGGTAAACTCAACCGATGCCGGAAATACAACCGATACTGAGTTTAAAAAGACCTATATAACAGAAAAGAAAAGCGCCAATCTGTTTCGGGCTGGGATTTCGTGGCATCACGAGTTGATATTGGGACGGCTTACTGCCGGATTTCATTTAGGCATGTATCTGTATGATCCGATAAAAAATCTGGAGCCTTATCATCAAGCCAAAGAAGGAAACGTGAGAAAGGGATTGATTTACTCCTATAATATTGACGTCGAAGACGGTTGGTTTTACACCAAAGCCGTAGCAAAATACCGGATAACGAAGCATTTTTTTGCTTCCGTCGGATTAAAAACGCATTTACAGAAGGCCGAATTTATCGAATGGGGCTTCGGATATCGGTTATGACATAAAAGGGTCTGCTCGGAACAGCGGTCATCCTTAAAGAAAGAGAAAGAGAAAGAGAATTAGGGGGGGGAAGTCTCCCCCTCGCTTCAGCCGCCTACGGCGTCTTCCGCTACCCCCTCTGCGGGGCGCTGCCCCGCAACGCCCCGAAAGACAGTGATTATAGTGATTAGTGATTAGTCCCCCTCTATATTTTGTCAAGTGCAAAAAAAAGAATAACTCTCGGCGCAGCCCTGCAAATACTGTTCATAGCAGATA
>JAIRTG010000218.1 GCA_031255055.1 Prevotellaceae bacterium | reverse complement strand
CTGTTGAATATCCTGGGCATACTGGATAGCTACGATGAAGGTATTTATTATTTGAATGGTAAACCGATACAAAATCTTAGCGAAAATCAGGCCGCCTATTATCGCAACGAGATGATCGGTTTTGTGTTCCAGTCTTTCAATCTTATCAATTTTAAAAATGCACTGGAAAATGTCGCGCTGCCGCTGTATTACAAAAATATTAACCGACGTAAACGGAATGAAATTGCGCTGGAATATCTCGACCGAATGGGGCTGAAGGAATGGGCACATCACATGCCGAACGAACTCTCGGGCGGACAAAAACAGCGGGTGGCAATTGCAAGGGCTATTATTTCTAATCCGAAAATCCTGCTGGCCGATGAACCGACCGGCGCGTTGGATAGTAAAACGACCGTAGAGGTGATGCAGGTGTTGAAGGATTTGAACGCGACGGGTATTACAACTATTATCGTGACGCACGAACAGTCGGTGGCGGACGATACCCGAAAAATTATCCGACTGAAAGATGGTATGATCGAGCAAATCGAAGAAAATCGGTAATAGTGTATGTCGAATTTTAAATCAAATCCCCTCGGGGTGTCACTAATATGATAGGAATAGATGCTATACGGGAAATTCTGGCTACTCTGAAGCAAAATAAATTGAGAACCGTTCTGACGGGTCTGGCCGTTTCATGGGGCATTTTCATTCTGATTGTACTTTTGGGTGCGGGAAACGGCCTTCGTAATGGCGTAGTCAGCAATTTTGCCGGCCGTTCGAGCAATTCCATGCGTCTGTGGTCGGGGAGCTCGTCGATGCCCTACCAGGGTTTGAAGGCTGACCGCTCGCTCCCCTTTACCGAAAAGGAACTGAACCTGATGTTCGACGAACTCCCGGAAGTGAATAAAGGTACCGCCGTGATAACAAGCGGCAGGCGAAATTTTGTCTATAAAAACGAATACGGCTCATTCGATCTGTACGGGGTAAGTCCGGCCTATTCCGAGATATTTAACCTTGTTGTCGATTCGGAAGGTGGCCGTTTTATCAATGACCTGGATATGAAAAATCGACATAAAACGGTGGTGCTGGATAAAAAAATTGCGGACGAACTGTTTAAAAACCGATCTGCTCTGGGAGAATACCTGCAAATAGGTAGCATTATGTTTCAGGTGGTGGGGATCAATTTGAAAAAAGAAGAATGGGGTGGCCCACGTGCTTATATCCCTTTTACGACGGCACAAACGATTTATAATCCCGATAAAAAATTCTATCACATGGCTTTTCTGATCGACGGACTGGCGTCCGAAATAGAAAATGAGGAGTTCGAAGACCGCGTGACAAACGTGATGGCAAGAAGCCTGCGGTTTGACCCCGCCGATTCGAGGGCAATATGGATTCAGAATAATCAAAAAGACTATCTGGAGACAATGCGGATTTTCGGAGGACTGAATATTTTTGTGGGTATTATCGGCATTTTCACACTGATCGCCGGAGTTGTCGGGGTGAGCAACATCCTGCTGGTGTCGGTGAAAGAACGTACGCGCGAAATCGGTATCCGTAAAGCCATCGGCGCTCCGCCGGCAACGATCCTTAGCGCGATCATGCTCGAATCGGTGTTGATAACCGCCGTTTTCGGATATATCGGAATGCTTTGCGGTACCGGATTGATCGAATTGATCGGAATGCTGATGGCGCAGGCAGGCGATGCGGACGGCCCTACGGTGTTTAAAGACCCGTCGGTGGAAATGTCATACGTCTTTGTCTCGACAAGTATCCTGATTCTTGCGGGCGTTATTGCGGGATATATCCCTGCCCGTCGCGCCGTCGGCATCAAACCGATAGAAGCTATGAGAGAGGTGTGACCCCGAAATAGAAACAAATTAATACCGTAAGACAGCATGAATATTAACAGATATACTAATTCGTCATCCGACAGGCGCTTCACTTTGCGGAAGCCCGGAGATGGTCGCACGTTCTTCCTGTTCGACCTCGACTGGTGGCAAGAAATCTGGATTACCATTACACATAACAAATCACGCAGCGTATTGACCGCTTTCGGCGTATTCTGGGGTATGTTTATGCTCGTGGTGATGGTCGGTTCGGGCATCGCTTTGGAGAGAGGCGTTATGGGACAAATCAATAGCTTTGCAACAAACTCGTGTTTCTTCGAGACGGAACGTACCTCCGAACCCTACAAGGGCTTCAGAAAAGGACGCGGCTGGAATATCCTGAATGAGGATATTCCTATTATCCTGAATAAAGTGCCCGAAATAGAATACTTTACGCCTATCCTGTTTGGGGGACGGTCGGAGAAAAATGTTATGGTGGGAGATAAATACGGCACGTATGCAATCAAGGGGAATTATCCCTCCTATAACGATATTGACCGCTCCAAACTGTTGGCCGGAAGATATATAAATGACATTGACATTCTTGAAAAAAGAAAAGTTTGCGTCATCGGCGACCGTGTGCAGGATGAACTCTATGGGAAAGATGTAAATCCCATCGGAAGCAATATCCAGGTAAACGGCATCTATTTTCAAGTCGTAGGCGTGATCGAAGGGTCGGGCACCATCAGCATCGGAGGGTCGAACAGCGAATCGGTCTGTATTCCCTTCTCGACGCTCCAACAGGCGTTCAATCAGGGCAATGTCATTCAATTTATTGCCGCGACTGCAAGGCCGGGTATCAAAGTCCGCGTGGTCGAAGAAAAAGTCGCGCAGGTATTGAAAGAACTGCACAACATCTCCCCGACAGATAAGACGGCTGTATGGACAATGAATTTTGAAGAACAATTTGTCATTTTTGAATATCTCGGTCTGGGCATCGCCGCGCTGATTTGGGTTGTCGGTTTGGGTACGCTGATAGCCGGAGGTATCGGCATCAGTAACATCATGCTGGTGACCGTCCGCGAACGGACAAAAGAAATCGGTATCCGGAGAGCGTTGGGCGCAAAACCGGAAAATATCATCACACAGATTATGAGTGAAAGCGTCATCCTGACAATCATTGCCGGTATTGCCGGATTGATGCTCGGCGTCGGACTGCTACAGTTACTGGGATTGGCGCTGGGAGGAGGAACCCAGTTTTTCAAAGACCCTCAAATCAGTTTCACGGTGGCTATATCGGCGCTGATTATTCTGGTTGTCATCGGCACGGTGGCGGGCTATCTTCCGGCCAAACGCGCCATGAGTATTAAACCGATAGAGGCCATCAGCGAAGAATAGAAAAAGAAAACGATAAAACGGAATTAAAACAACTAAAGAATAAAAACATTATCATACATTTTCATCATGAAAAAAATTATAAAATACATTTTGTGGGCATTACTTGCCATCGTTGTGATTTACACTTTCATCTTTTTGTATCAAAAATCGCGTCCGGTTCAAAAGAAATACGCGATAGAGGAGGCTGTTACGGCCAATGTGGAAAAACGTACAGTGGCTACCGGCAAGGTAGAACCGCGTAACGAGATCCTTATCAAGCCCCAAATGTCGGGCATTATATCCGACGTATATAAAGAAGCCGGCGACGTGGTCAAAACCGGCGACATCATTGCCAAAATACAGGTCATACCCGACATGGTAAGCCTTAGCTCGGCAGAATCGAGACTGAACAGAGCAAGGTTAGCGCTAGACCAAACCGCCAAAAACTTTGAACGGGATAAGAAACTGTATGAAAGCAACGTGATTTCAAAAGAAGAATTTGAAAAGTCGCAATTACAGTACGACAACGACAAAGAGGAACTGAAAAGTGCGCAGGACAATCTCAGTCTGGTACGCGACGGCGTTTCGGCCAGTCGGAGAACGGCGACAAACACGCTGATACGTTCAACAATCGACGGGACAATTCTCGACGTACCGGTAAAAGTGGGGAACTCCGTCATTCAGTCGAATAATTTCAACGACGGTACCACCATTGCTGCAGTGGCCGACATGGGCGATATGCTTTTTGTCGGAAAAGTGGACGAAACAGAGGTCGGAAAAATCAAAATCGGTATGCCGATGGACATCAGCATCGGGGCTTTGCAGGACGTGAAACTGAACGCAATACTGGAATATGTTGCGCCGAAAGGCGTAGAAGAAAGCGGCGCCATCATGTTCGAGATGAAAGCGGCGGTTTCCATTCCCGACACGATATTCATACGGGCCGGGTACAGTGCAAACGCCAATATCCTGCTCGATAAAACCGAAAATGTACTGACCATCCCCGAAAGCTGCGTTGAGTTTAGCAACGATTCGGCTTTTGTCTACAAATTAATCAAAGAAGAACCGCAGGAATTTCAAAAAGAACCGATTCAAATCGGCCTGTCCGACGGCATGAAAATAGAAGTCAAAAGCGGTCTGAGCGAAAAAGACAAGATACGCGGGACGGAAATTATTGCGAAAAAATAAGGTTACGGATCAAAAAAACGGATGCTAACAATTTAAATATATGAAAAGATACATCATCATCTTTCTGATAAGTTTTCCGATGTTGCTTCCTGCGCAGCAGCAAATTCTCACACTGGAACAATGCGTCGAACTGGCGTTGCAAAACAACAGGAAAGTAAAGCAGCAATCGCTGATGACCGAAACACGGGAAATTGCATACGAACAGGCCCGGAAAGACTTATTGCCGAATTTGAGCGCATCGGCTGGACAGAATTTCAGTTACGGTCGCGTAGTAGGCTCGGACAACGTCTCCCGCATCGAAGGAAAGATAAGTACACAAACCTCTTTCAACCTGTCGAGCGGCGTGACACTGTTCGACGGACTGCGGCTGAAAAAGAATATCGACGCCCGGAAAGCCGACATGCACGCATCGGAAGCCGACCTGGACAAAATAAAATCGGATATAACGATGAGCGTCACCAGCGCCTTTTTGCAGACGCTGATGAATCGGGAACTGTTAAAAACGGCCGATGAACAAATCGCACTCACAAGAGCCGACATCGCACAGCGAAAACTGCGGGTCGAAAACGGAAAGCTCGCAGAAGGAGAACTCTATGAACTTTATGCGCAGGAAGCAAAAGAAGCAATGAACAGCATCCGGCACGAAAACGAGTTAAAACTATCGCTGCTGGATTTGGCACAGATACTCGAATTGGAAGATTTTCAACAGTTCGACATCATCGCCCCGCTCGATTTGTTTGAAACGGAACTATCGCTCTTATCCCCGAAAACCGTTTATGAGCGTGCGTTAATCAATCGCCCCGAGATAAAAGGGGCGGAATACCGGTTGGAAAGCAGCGAAAAGTCCGTCGACATAGCCCGTGCGGACTATCTCCCCACGTTGACATTGGGAGGAGACATCGGCACCGGTTATTACAGTTCCAACACACTCAAAAACTTCGGCACCCAGATGTCCGAAAATCTGGCGGCCGGCATCGGATTAAGTTTAAGGATTCCCATTTTCAATAAATTTCAGACCCGGAACCGGGTAAAATCGGCCCTGCTCGAAGTCGAAAACAACCGGATACAGATTGAAGACACCAAACTGGAACTGAGAAAAAAGATAGAGCAGGCCTATCAAAACGCATTAGCGGCCAAAACACGTTGGGACGCCGCCGAAAAATCGAAAACGGCAGCCGAAGAATCATACCGTTTCACCGAACAAAAGTACGAAACGGAAAGAGCGACAGCTTTCGAGCTTTTTCAGGCCAAAAACAACCTGACGCAAGCCCTGTCGGAGCTCACCCAGTCGAAATACGAATACGTTTTCCGGCTGAAGATAATGGAATTGTTGATGTAACTCAAGATTAAATCATAGAAAAGAGCATTGAATAAAAACCTGTTTAGATGAATGTAGACAATATAAAATCGCAAATGCGGAAAGGTTTTTTGGAATACTGCATCCTGCTTCTACTAAAAAAACAGTCGGCGTACGCTTCCGATATTATATTCCGATTAAAAGGAGCCAAATTGATTGTTGTCGAAGGGACGCTATATCCCCTGTTGACCCGTCTGAAAAACAGCGGACTGCTTGACTATCGTTGGGAAGAATCGCCACAAGGACCGCCGCGAAAGTATTATGAGATGACAAAAGCAGGAGAAAATTTTCTATCGGAACTCGAAGTTTCATGGAACGAAATTTCGGACGTGATTAATAAAATAAAAAAATAACGACATTTACACACAAAAAACACCAACAACATGAAAAGGACATTAACCGTCAATCTGAGCAATCAGGTTTTTCACATCGACGAAGATGCGTACGACGTTTTGAAGAAATACCTTTCAGACATTTCCCAACGCTTCAAATCGAACGACTCCAAAGACGAGATCATGAGCGACATCGAATCGAGAATTGCAGAATTGTTTACCGAACGCCTACAGAAAAACAAAAACGTCGTCACCATCGAAGACGTCAACCAGATCATGAAAGTGATGGGCAATCCGCAACAATTCAGAGACGACAACGACAACGAGTACGACACCTCCGAAAAGTCGGCAACAACCGGCAACGGCAGCGAAAAAAAGAAACGCATAAAAGGCAAACGTTTCTACCGCGACCCTTCAAACGCCATTTTAGGCGGAGTAGCCTCCGGTCTATCCGCCTTTTTAGGGGTCGACGTAACACTCATCCGCATCATCCTCGTCATTCTCATCATCTTCGGCGTCGGGTTCATCATACCCATATACATCGCCGCATGGATCATATCGCCCCAAGCCCTCACCGCCTCCCAACGCCTCGAAATGCAAGGCGAAGACGTCACGATCGAGAACATCAAGACCGAACTCAACAACGCAAAAAACTACGTTCGGAGCGAAGATTTCAGAAACACCGCCAAAAGCGCCGGTCAAAAAGCAGGCGCCATCGTGAAAGTGCTACTAAAAATCCTCATCGGATTCATCGGAACCATCTTCGGATTCATCGGCATCATCATCGTCGGCGTACTATTTTTCGTACTGTTTTTAACGCTCTTAGAGCCATCCCAACTCATCGAGAACATCCCCCAATGGAATCTATTAACCGCCGAGCAGCTATTTGTATACATCGTCTCCCTGTTACTGATCATCGGCTGTCCGCTATTCGTACTGATATACGGTGCATTAAGAATCGTCTCGAAGAAGAAAACCCGTTCCACGCCAGTATTTTGGATCGCCCTGGTACTATGGATCATCGGATTTGTACTATTTTACGGTGCGAACGCCAAAACCCTTAGCGATTTAAGAGATCGGGGTGCCGATCTAACCACCTTCTTTTCGACCGAAGACGCCGGCGAGGTCGTCGATCAAGCCAGAGACCTCACCGCCTATCACAGCATCGACGTCGGCAGCAACATCAAAATAGAGCTGACGCAGGAAGACGAGCAAAAGCTCTCGATAAACGCAGGCGAAAACATTTTGCCGAAAATCATCACCGAAGTCAAAGACAGCGTACTGTACCTCTACACCGGTCGCGGCGTCTACCATCACAAAATAAACGCAAAGATAAGCACGCCCGACTTACGGAATTTGGATTTATCGGGCGCATCATCGGCCAAGACCACATCGGCGTTCATTCTTCCCGCATTAAAAATAGCACAAACCGGAGTGAGTCAGCTCGACATCGAAGCCGCCCTTTCCGGCAACTGTACGGTAGACATCTCCGGCGCGTCAACGGCGACACTATCGGGTAGCGCCTCAACCTTACACGCCACCGTATCGGGCGCCAGTGCGCTGAACGCCGACAATTTCACGGTCAATCAGGTAGATGTCAGCGTCAATGGCGGGAGTCATGCCGGCGTCTACGCCACCGAACGCGCCAATTTAGAAGCATCGGGAGCCGGCAACATCATCTGCAAAGGCCATCCCCCCATCAAGACCCAAAATGCCGGCGGCGTATCAAGCATCCGTATAGAATAATCAGGAAGGAGCGTCGATTTGGGAGAAATCTCTCACGCTCCGACCTCCTTCGTAGTCTTTCTTCAAGAAAGAGAGACCGAAAGAGAATTAGGTGGGAGAAGTCTCCCCCTCGCTACAGCCGCCTGCGGTGTCTTCCGCTACCCCCTCTGCGGGGCGCTGCCCCGCAACGCCCCGATGCCCGGTTACGGGTTACGAGAATTACATGTCATCTCGACCGCAACGCAGTGCAGTGGAGACATCTCATGTTATCCGAACTGTGATGCTTGTGATGGATGTGATACTCCTCCTCGTTTTCGCCGAAAAGGCCATTGCTTGTCATTTACATGCGTCCGGTTATCGACGAGACTTGTCCGTCCACTGACGGAAACGCCGGCCGAATACGCATCTGCCGATCGTATCGAAATAGATTTCCTTCAATTTGAAGGCCGTGACGGCGAGAATAGGCGCCAGTACTAAAAAGAACAGCGCACTCGTACCCGCCGCCGGCAAAAATAGCAGTCCGGTTAAAAAGTAGAGGATAAAAAACACCAAAGGTACGACAATCCCCATCACAAACGATACCGTAGCGTAAAATCCGCTGTTGAGGAGCTTTTTCGTGGCATATTTAATCAGGCAACAGGGCGGCAGCATCAACAGGCTGCCGACGATAAACAAAGGTAACGCCGTCAGCATCAGCAGAAAATCGACCGCTTTCGGCTTTTTTATCAGCCGGGCAATGGCGTCGTCCGTTTTACCGGAAGCATATATCGCTTGCGCCCGCTGCTTTGCCCGGACGAACGTTGGGGTATTGTTCTTTTCTTCATTCTCCCATTGCCGACAAAGTGCCTGTTTTGCATGTAAACGATTCCATGCGGTGTTTTCCAGTCCGTTTTTTTGCAGAAAATCATCGGTTTCGAGCAAGGCCTGTAAATAGACCGTTGCGTAATTGTCTTTCGACCGGACGTTGAGACATAATTCGCTGATCTTCGGATAAAGCACTTCCCTGATGCTGTTATACGCCTGCGGCGCATTCTCGGTGTACAGGTCATAATAATCGGCCAAGTCCACCGGCGACCCGAACTGAATGGTTACGGTGCGACCCGAATGTAGAAGATCGTCGTATTCAATGCCCGTTGGTATGATTTTGACACCCTCCCCGACGCCAAACCGTTCCTGCGCCTTCATCCCTATCCGAAACATACCTTTCACTAAGGGTAACAGTTGCCGACGTTCCACCTGCCGTCCTTCGGGCATCAGACATAGTTTGTGCCTGTTTTTCAACGTATCGGCCGCCTCTTCAAAGGGCAGGGCGTTCTTTGCCAGATTTTCGACGCCGTTTTGCATACGGAATACAGGCAATATCTTAAGAAAACGTAAACAGGCCGCGATAAGCCCTTTCCTGAAAATATCGCCCCGTGCCATAAATACCACCGGCTCGCAACGATAGGCATAGAGTATCAGCAGTGTATCCATCAAAGCGTTTTTGTGATTCGGGGCAAAAATAACGGCTTCCCCCTTCGGAATGTGCTCCTGCCCGCGTACGGCTATCCTGCGGTAATAAATCCGCAGAAAAACAATCATCACTTTTCTTAACAGGTTGTAGCCCAAGCTGGGCGTATCTATTTTTTTGTTCGACATGCTATTTCCCATTTAATATGCAAATATAAAACTCCTGACGCATGTTTTGTTCTCCGTCGCCCGAAATTGTTTCACACCATTTTTTTATTCGTAAACATTTTTTATCTTTGCCGGCGAAAAGCAATCATTGCTTTTCGTTCTTTAAACATATATTTTTTAATGGGGTGCCTTATAATTTCGGGCTGAGATCATACCCTTTGAACCTGCCAAGTAATTTTGGAGAGGGAACAAGTCGGGAATCTACCGTATTTTCAGGCTCTAAATCAAATTAATTTATGTTACTCGATTGATTATGAAAAGAGTTATTTTTATTTCGGCACTGCTGTGCGGTGTCGTATCCGGATTCGGACAGTATCGGATCACGGGTGTTGTGAAATCGGAAGACGACGGAGCGCTTCAGGGTGCGACCGTTGTGTTGAAAGAAACTAAACAGGGTGTGGCGACCGATGCCGACGGACATTTCGACATCGGACGGTTGGATAATCGACACTATACCCTACAGGTGGCCTTTCTTGGGTACGACACCCAAGAACTGACGGTGAAAGCGGGAAACCGTATCGAAATCGAATTGAAAAAGTCGAGCATCCGGCTCGACGAGTTGACAGTAGTCTCCAATCGCGCCGACGAACGCTCGGCTGTAGCCTACTCAAATGTCGACGCCGACGATCTGGCGCAACGCAATCTGGGACAGGATATGCCCTATCTGCTTTCGCTTACGCCGTCGTTTGTCGCCACTTCCGACGCCGGAGCGGGTATCGGTTACACCAGCTTCCGGATCCGGGGCGCCGACGCCAACAGAATAAATGTGACGGTCAACGGCGTACCCTATAATGATGCCGAATCGCACGGATCGTTCTTTGTCAACATCCCCGATTTGGCGTCGTCGCTTTCGTCGGTACAGGTACAGCGGGGCGTGGGTACGTCCGTAAACGGTGCGCCCGCTTTCGGGGCAAGCGTCAACATGGAAACCGAACATGTCGCCTTACAGCCTTTCGGCGAAATCGGCACGTCGGTCGGTTCGTTCAACACCGGTAAATACACGGTGAAAGCGGGTACCGGAAAGTTGAACAATAAACTGGCCTTCGACGGACGGGTATCGGGAATTCGATCGGACGGATATGTCGATCGCGCCTTTTCGTCGATGCAGTCCTACCTGTTTTCGGCCGGCTATTACGGCGAACACACGGCTCTAAAACTACTGTCGTTCGGCGGAAAAGAAAAAACATATCAGGCCTGGAACGGTGTCGATTTGGACTTGGTGCGCCGGTATCCGCTGGAATATCAACGGACCTACAACGACATCGGCCGGTATGTCGACGACGAGGGCAACGTCCGGTTCTACGACAATCAGACCGACAACTATACCCAAATACACTATCAGTTGCACTGGACGCAGCGCTTCACGCCTTTTCTGTACCTGAACACGACTTTGCATTATACCGACGGCATCGGCTACTATGAAGATTATAAAACCGACCGGAAATACGAAGAATACGGATTGACACCCGCCGTCGAAAACGGAGAAAACCGTAAAAAGACCGATTTGATTCGTCAGAAATGGCTCGAAAACAACTTTTACGGCCTCGTTTTCTCGCTCAATTACGACCGAAACCGTCTCCAGACCTCACTCGGAGGAGGCGTCAACCAATATCTTTGCGACCATCGAGGCGAAATACTGTGGGTACGTCATCCGAACAATTTCGATCCCGACGGGCAATGGTATGCCAACAATGCGACGAAAAACGATGCGAATCTCTATCTGAAACTAAACTTGGAGATAGTCCGGCAATTGTTTGCGACGGCCGATTTACAGTATCGCGTCATCCATTACGCGATGTTCGGTAAAGACGACAAATACGACGACTCAACAGCCGATATGCGCGACATCACACAAGCGCATCATTTTCAGTTTTTCAATCCGAAGTTCGGACTGGTATATCGTCCGACCGAGCAGCACCGGCTATATGCGTCATTTTCGGTAGCCAACCGAGAACCCAATCGAAACAATTACACCGACGCCGGTAAGGACGAACGTCCCACAAGCGAGCGATTATACGACACCGAAATCGGCTATCAATACATTTCGGGTCGATTCGCTGCCGGATTGAATTGCTATTATATGAAATACAAAGACCAGTTGATTCTCACCGGCAAGATAAGCGACATCGGCGAACCGCTCACCTCCAACATCCCCGACAGCTACCGGATGGGAGTCGAATACACCGTCGGTCTAAAGCTATCCGAACAACTGCGATGGGACGGCAACATATCTTTGAGTCGGAATAAAATTCTGAACTTCACCGAAAAAGACATAGACGTCTACGACGCCGATTGGAATTGGATCGATTCGCGGGACAACATCTTGGGAACAACCGATATTGCCTATTCACCAAACATAATAGCGAACAGTCGGCTAACGTTCGAGCACAAAAAGTTCGGGATAAGTTTATATTCCGCCTACGTCGGTCGTCAGTATTTCGACAACACATCGGACAGCGA
>JAIRTG010000113.1 GCA_031255055.1 Prevotellaceae bacterium | reverse complement strand
CGGAATCGAACAATTCTTTGTTTTCTATGAGAATGATGTCCATATTTTTTAGTTTGAAATTTCTTTTAATGCAACTATCAACCTGTCAACATCTTCCTTTGTATTGTAGATAGACAGCGAAGCGCGAATAATTCCCGGAATATTGTTGGAATTACCGTTCTCTATTTCGCGTATAATTGCCTGTTCTTCTTCGTGAGAAATTTTCAGCAAATCCCTGATAACATGATACACACAAAAACTTCCAGATCTTACCCCAATGCCGTAATCGTTATTTAATTGTTCGGCAACCATCTTTGCCGACTTGCCTTCAATAATGAACGGAAGCAGCGTGCTTAATTTGTCCTTATCAACGAATAATTTCAGAATTCCTGACCTGTAAGGAAATCAAAGTGTCCCTATTTTGAGACTAAAGAGAAACAAAGAGTATTACTAAAAGTAAATAAACTCGAAAAAATCAAAAAAAAGACAGTCGTCGAAATCCGGGACTGTCCTTTTTTTGTTTGTTTCATTAATTCGGTCCATGTACCGTACCTTCTTTAGGGACGATCAGGGGCGGGAGGTTATTCTCTGCGCCTGGATAACCGATATTTTGGTTGATCACACCTTTTGTATTGGAGGTGATGGCGTTCGCCGGTATCGGCCAAAGCACGTGGTGGACGCTGATTTTATATTCGGCAAAAGCGGTCGTAACCCCTTTATTGTAGAAATTGTTCTTTGCAACTACCCAGTCATAATAAAAATTATAACCCTCTTCCTTGACATTCGAGCCTGTTCCACCCGGGCCGGAGAAATTATCCAGCCGATAGGTTCGTCCGCCGAACACTTCGCAGGGTTTGCCCGTCTTGGCATAAGTATACGATATGCGTACCAGTTCCACATGACGGTTTTCCTCGTAATAGAGCTCACGGGCGCGTTCGTCAAGAATAGCTCCGATAGTCACGTCGGCAGCCGTCAGCGCATCAGCGCCGGCGCGGGTGCGGACTTCATTGAGTGCAGCGGCAGCTTCGGATAACTGGTCTTTCCAGTAATAACACTCGGCCAGCATCAGCCAGACTTCCGCCGAACGGTAAATATACCACGGCGTTTGTCCTCCCTGCTTCTCTCTATTTAGAGGATCGGGGACAAACAGTTTGTAATGAGGCCATGAGAACCAGGCGCGAACAGAATCCGAAACGGACATATTAGCCGGCTTTACCAGATTCTTTCCGTACCATTCGTTGCCAGACGATTGCAAATTCGGATGATTATAGTACAAATCTTCCGGCGATCTCCAGCTATCTCTGTTGAACCGTCCGCGAAGATCGTTCTTCTCCTTATCTGTCCAGATCGTGTATTGCAGATAATTAGTCGGGCGTAGGCGACCGATTCCACGACCATATAGCGTGTTATTATCCATGTGAGTGCCGACAAGTTCGTCGCTCACGTAAATAGTCGTTCCCGTCTTGCCGTCGGGCGTGATGATATAGCCCGCTGCCCAGTACGGTACACCGTTACGCATGAGCGCAATGCGGTCCGAACCTTCTATTTCAGGGTAAGACACGACATACATCAGCCCTTCTGTATTCGACATATCCAGCTTGGCCTCCACACTGTGCAAATCATGCATCAGATTCGTATTGGGTTTGCTTTGGTTGATCGTGAAGCGCTGTTTCATCAGTGGATATTTGCCGGTTATTTCCCTGCCGATCTGGATAGCCCGATCAAAGTCGCCGATGGCCATGCAGTATTTCATCAGCAATATGCCACACGCTGCCTGCGATGTTCTTCCCCGGTCTACCTTTTCGGGTACCCACTGCCAGGCAAATTCCATTTCGTCTTTCATTTTTTCCAGAATCGACCATCGGTCGTAGGTATAGAAGTCCAGCTTGGGATAGTTGATTTCCCAGTCCTGGTAGGGAATATCACCAAACATGTGCGTAAGTTTATAATAGCGGTAGGCGCGCTGGAAATAGGCGGCGCCCAGTACGGCGTTGCGTTCGGCTTCATCGCGGTACGTAGCGTCGTCGATACGCGCAACTACTACATTGGCATACTTAATTCCCTTGAAACCCTCGCGCCAAAACCAGCCGATTTTGTTTCGGTCGGTATTATCGAGATTCGCATCGGGCAGGAAACTGACGTCCAGATTCATGGCAGGACCCGCTTTGTCGGTGGTTCCTTCAACGGCGACGTCAGTAGTAATCAGGTCAGTGATAATCGGAGCGGCATCGCCGAAATATTCGTGTCGCATGTTTCGTTCGCAGGCTGTAAGTGCAGAATACATTCCCTTGGCATCCACGTATGCATTTTCGGGTGTATAGAAAGACAGCGGTTTCGGGTCGAGCCAGCTTTCGTCGCAGCCGGCAAGCAGCGTCAGGCATACAATGGCGGCCATACTGCTTTTTAATATAGCATGTTTCATATATAATTTAGTATGAAGATTATTATAATGCGAAATTTAAACTCAAGTTATACGTTCTGGGCGTAATGTCTCCTCCTTCGGGGTCTCCGAAGCGCCACTGGTTTGAAATGAAACCCACGTTCCGGACACTCAGCGAGATGCGCATGTTCTGCACGGAGAATTTATTTAGGAAACTGCCGGGCACCTGCCACGAGAGCGATACGTTTTCGAGGCGGACAAAGGATTTCAGGACATTGTTGTCGGCCAAATTTTTCGATCCGATGCGAGCGAAATCGTTTTCGGGGTTTTCAGGAGTCCAACGCGGCTGGTCGAACCATGTTCGCCGGTCGGCAAGCGATACGGCGTTGGCGGCCCGGTTGTACGTGCCATACTGTCCCAGATGGGAATAGGCCATGAACGAGAGCGTCCAGTTTTTCTTGAAGATTAAATCGTTGCGCCACGACAGACGGTAGCGGGGCGTTTTGTATCCCTGGAAAATCTTGTCGTCGTTATTGAGTATGTTGTCGCCGTTTTGATCTACATACTTGAAGTCGCCCGGTTGCAGACCGTATTTGGCGGCTTCCTCCTCTTCGCCGAGTTGCCAGATGCCATCGCGTTCGTAGTGCCATATCCGGTCGGGATCCTGTCCGACGAACCACGAGTTGTTGGGATCGTCGGCTTCTTTTCGGCCGATTACATTTCCGTCGTCGTCGAGCACATCAATCATGTCGCCGTAGAGCGTTACAATCTTGCGCCGGTTGGCTGAGAAGGTGAAGGACGAATTCCACGCCAGTTCCTGCTGACGAATGATGTTGGCGTCGAGCGTCAGCTCAACGCCCTTGTTTTCTATTTTCCCAAGGTTGGCCATAACGTTGTCGAATCCCAGTATAGTGGGCAGCGTGCGACGAACCAGCAAGTCGGTCGTGTGCGAGAGATAAGCTTCCGCCGAGCCTCTAAGACGTTCGTTGAACAGGGCAAAATCCAATCCAACGTTCCATGCAGTAGTTCGTTCCCATTGCAGCGATTTGTTGGCCATACGGTTGACCCAAAGCTGAGAGGAGATATAAAGCGCCCCGTTTTGGTCGATATACGGATGCGGTCCGGCTGTGAGGTCGGACAGGGCTTCGTACTGACCTATGTCACGATTGCCGTTTTCGCCCCACGAGAGGCGGAGTTTCCCGTAGTCCAAGACCTTGTTGACGTTTTTCATGAAATCTTCGGAGGTAAAGACCCATCCAAGCGCCAAGGAGGGGAAAGTAGCCCTTGGGTTCATCTGTCCGAAGGCCGAATAGCCGTCACGACGTACTGAGGCGGTCAACATATAGCGGTTGTGAAACGAATAATAGAGCCGCGCCATCAGGGCGTCGCCCGTACGGTAGGTATCGTTGCTCGAAACGGTCGGGACGGTACCGGCTTGCAAGCGGTGGTAACCCAGTATGTCGCTCGGCGAATAGTTGGTGTTATTTGCCTGCGTTTCCCAGTATTGCGCTTTTTCGGCATTGGCCAGCAGGGTGACTTCGAGGTTGTGTTTGTTGTTAAATTCCTTTTTCCAGCGCACGATATTGTCTACGATCCAATTAAAATCCTTGTAGTTTCGCCGGCTGGAGCGTCCTCCGCTGGCCGACCATTCGGGGTGTTCAACCGATTCGTGATAGTAGTATTCCCTGAAACTGTAGTGGGGCGTGAAATTGACCTGGTATTCTATTCCGAACGGGAAAAATATCTGGGCATAAACGTTGGCGGTCAATACGTGTCGCAGGTTTTTCTTGTCTCTATACAGCGGATCGAAAAACGGGTTTTTGCTGTTGTTATCGCCGTTGGGATACATACGGTAAGGGCTGTCGATGTTGTCGATTTCGTTGGCGGCGTAGGGAGAGAGGTTTTCACGCTGTCCGACGTCGGCAATCATTCGCTGGTCGCTTGTAGGTAAATACAGTTCGTCGCGCGTATTGAACGACGCATTCAGCCCGACTGTGAGGAATTTTGTTACTTTCGATTCCAGATTCAGACGGGTGCGGAAGTTGGTATATTTTTCATCTGTCCGCACGCCTTCGCGGTCGGCATATCCGGCCGACCAGTAGTAGTACATGTTGTCGGTGCGGTTCGAAAGCGCTACGGTGTAGTCCTGCTGCAAGCCGGTCTGAAACACAATGTCGTCCCAGTTTGTTATCCTGTTGGCCAGATAGTTGTCTATTTCCGGCGCTTTTAGTTCAAGCCGTGTCAGCCAAGTACGTATCAGTTGTTCTTCCTGTGGCAGTTGAGTAGACGGCGTCGACTGTGTATAATTGTACCAATCCAGTTGACTTACGCCACCGCTTAGTTTGCGTGGGTCGGAGAATTTTTCCGGAAACTTCTCCAGATCGGCTTTGGTTGTCTTTCCTACCTCGTAATCATAGCGGAATTGCAGAAAGCCGGGACCATCGAGCGTTCGCGGCAGATTGGCTGTTTGCACAAATCCTACGTTCGAATTGAAAGAAACGGTCGGTTTGCCGGCTTTTCCCTTTTTGGTTGTAATAGCTACTACGCCGTTGGCTGCCTTTGCTCCATAAACGGCCGAGGAACTGGCGTCTTTCAGGACGTCTATACTTTGAATATCCAGCGGATTGATGTCCTGCAAATCGCCCTGGAAAATTACTCCGTCAAGCACGAGCAGGGGTGAAGAAGATGCCGTGAGGGTATTTTTTCCCCGCACCTGCAGGTCTGCCGTAGCCTTGGCGTCGGTCGACATGGTGATGTTCAGTCCGGCTGTGTTGGCGCGCAGCAAGTCTTGCACCGTACGGGGCGCATCAGCTTCGTAGCGTTCCGTACGAATTGTTGAAATAGCACCTGTCAGGTCACGTTTCTTAGCTGTTCCGTAGCCAATGACGACTACTTCATCAAGAGCTTGCATATCATCTTCGAGTGTGATATTCAGAAAGGTTTGCTGTCCGACATTGATTTCCTGCGTCATATATCCGATATAGGAAACGCTTAGGGTCGCTCCCGGCGATACATCCAGATTGAATTTTCCGTCTATATCTGTGATGGTACCATTAGCGGCCACGTTTTTCTCTATTATATTTGCTCCGATCACCACGCTACCACTCCGATCGACGACCGTACCCGTAATGCGGACTTTGCTCTGTTGCAACTCCGGCGTTGCCTGCGAATCGCTACCGTACACATTTGTTATGGCTGTACCTGCTATCAAAAAGAGGATTGCCAGTGTCATAATCCTCATTTGTTCGTCAAGTTTGGCAATTTTTATGCCTTCAAATAATTTTTTCGTCATATTATGTTGTTTTTTAATGATATTATTAGGCGCTTTTCTCGATTAAAATTTGACACGGCCGGAAAAGAGCGTCAGTATTTTTCCGGTCGCTTTGTTATCGTTCACTCATATTCACAGGTTTTTTTTCATAGGCATTTCGTTTTTGATAGTTTAACAATTGATAGATGGTTGAAGAAGACATCTCAAAGAGGCAAAGTAGGGCTTTGCTATGACGTTTCGGGATATTTTTGAGAAATTCTTATTCCTGCCAAACCAAACCGGAATAGTTTCAGATGGTTGCAGATGCGTGCAACATGGATTTCGGCGGAAACGACCGCCAGAATCCATGCACACAATTATTCCGTATAAAATATGTACGATATATGTTACAAGAAGATATTCCGAAAAGATTTTTTCGGAATATAATACCGGATTTTGTTGTTTGAAAGATTTATTTTTAGCAAATAGCGTGCACGCGTGCGCTTTAAATACAAAAATTATAGACGCCTGCTCATTCTCTCTCTCTCTCTCTCTCTCTCTCTCTACAAAAATCACGCCAAAATTAGCTAACCCCATTATATCCACAAGTTTATTATTCTCAACACCTTGTGGAATATGTGCAATACAAGATAATGTATCCACTATTTTTTGCGGAAACATATCTACTTTATTGGATAATGCGGTAATTAATTCGACATCTTTCATACAAAAATAGAAATCCGTTTCGTTATTTCGTTGCAAATGTAATTAAAAATTTATAATTCACAAAAAAACAAACGAAGATATACTTTTCCGCAAAAAAAACGAAAAAAGCCGCAATAAAAATCACTATTTTGATAGAAGATCATTTTTTTTAAAAAAAAGGAACCTATGTTTCGCTTTTTTACTATATTTTTGTCACAAATATTAAACAATCTATTATCGTTATGAAGATAATCGTATGCATCTTAATCATATCCGTATGTTGGAGTTGTAAAAATAATACCGATACGGAAAAATATCAGAGCAAACGTGACCGTATCCTTATGGTGAAAGAAAAAATCAAAGAAATTAATTTTGATGCCGTTTTTATCGGTCAATTTTCACGTTTGTACACCCTCAACGAATATTTGCTGATACCAGACACCCGGTCGCCGGACAAATTAATCCATGTTTTTAACAAAAATGATTATAAGCATATTACCAGCATTATAGACCAGGGACAAGGCCCGAATGAAATTGCAAACTTAGGATTCATCGGCACCGATGAGACCCGTCGTACTTTTTCCGCAACCGATCATGGAAAGCAAGAAATATTCAGTTATAATATGGACAGTATACTCGCGAACCCCCTGTATGCGCCTGAAATAAAGATGAGTATGAAGATGAAACAATTTCCGGACAAATATCACTATCTGAATGACACCTTATTGATCGGCGTAATCATCGAGCCGAACGCTAATTCCGGCTATAATCATCTGATCGCTAAGATCAACACGAATACCGGCGAAATAAGCCCCATGCAAAAATATACGCATCCCAAAATCGAAAGGAAACGTATTTGTTTTGCAGCATCTGTGGAATATGGCCTGTATGTCGAGTGTTATAATTATCATGATTTAATAACTGTTTCTGACCTTGACGGCAACTTTCAATACAATGTATACGGCAGTGGGTGGAATGATAAAACCACAAACAAATTCGGCTATTATGAAAACGTTGTCTTTTGTAAAGATAAAATAATTGCATCTTATGGCAAAGGAAAAGACAGATATTCCG
>JAIRTG010000206.1 GCA_031255055.1 Prevotellaceae bacterium | reverse complement strand
AATATCCACTAATTTTGTACCGGTTACATTGTGTGAGGGGTATTTTCATGCAATGTCTTTCGGGGCGTTGCGGGGCAGAGCCCCGCAGAGGGGGTAGCGGAAGACGCCGTAGGCGGCTGAAGCGAGGGGGAGACTTCCCCCACCCTACAATTAAAGTTACAGGTTACGAATATACGGATGATGAGTGACCCTGCGGGTAAGCATGACAACAGAGAGCTGTAGCCCGTAATTTCTCCGGCGGGCAGTGTACGTAATCGTCCCGTGTGAAGTATAAAAAAGTTTGCCATTTGTTGTATTATGCGGAAAGTTTTGTTTTTGTGTTACTGTTTTATTTTTGTGTCCGGCGGCGTGCGTGCGCAAAGTGTGGGTCTTGTGCTGAGTGGAGGAGGCGCCAAGGGGATGACGCATATCGGTGTGATAAAAGCGCTGGAGGAGCATAATATCCCGATTGACTATGTGGCGGGAACGTCGATGGGTGCAATTGTCGGCGGATTGTATGCGATGGGGCTTTCGCCGGACGAAATGATTGAACTGCTTAAATCGGACGATTTTAAATACTGGTCGACGGGCGAAATCCCTCCCGAAAATATCTTTTATTACCGCAATTCGGACCCGAATCCGGGTTTTGCCGATTTTCGATTTAAGTTTAATTTCGGAGATACTTTGCACATTGTACCCAATTTGTTGCCTGTAAATATCATCTCTCCGATTCCGATGAATTATGCTTTCCTTACCCTGTTTGCCCGGGCTACGGCCGCGTCGAAAGGCAATTTTGACAAGCTGTTTGTGCCTTTCAGATGCGTCGCTTCCGATATCTATAACAAGGAGCCTGTGAACCTGAAAAGCGGTGACTTGGGAGACGCTATCCGCGCTTCTATGACTTTTCCTTTTGTGTTTAAACCGATATCTATCAACGACCACCTGCTTTTCGACGGCGGTATTTTTAATAATTTCCCTGTCGATGTGATGAAAGGTGATTTCAATCCCGATATTATCATCGGGAGCGTTGTGGCCCATAATCCCAAAAAACCCGACATAAATAATCTGATGCCGCAAATCGAAAATATGATTATGGCCAGAACGGATTATTCTTTGCCCGAAGAAGATGGTGTTCTTTTAAACTTTGAACTGTCGGAAGTCAACACGTTTGACTTTTCGAAGGTCGACGAACTGGTGAAGCTGGGTTATGACGCTACGATTGAACGGATGGATGAACTGAAAGCGCGTATCAAAAGCGAAACGTTTGGCGATGACCTCGACAGGAGAAGATACGAGTTCCGCCGGCAGTTTCCGAAACTGGCGTTTCAAAGCGTCACGGTGGAAGGCGTTGAGCCGTCGCAGGAACAATATGTGAAACATGCTATTCAGGAGGAGGATGGGGCGATTTTTGATATTGATGATTTCAAAAATAGCTATTATAATCTGGTTTCCGATGAGAAAATAGCGGAGATTCTTCCTCATGCGAAATACGATGAGGCGACAGGTTATTTCGACCTGCATCTGAAAGTGCGCATTGAAGAGGATTTTAAATTGACTATCGGCGGAAATGTGTCGTCGTCGACGTCGAATCAGGCCTATCTGGGTATCACCTATCGGCATTTGGGCGAATATTCTCACAGCGCGTATATCAATGCGCAGTTCGGACGGATATACAACGGACTGCTAATCGGGACACGCATCGACCTGCCTTCAAAGCGAAATATGTATTATAAGGGTACGCTGGTGCTGCATAAATTTGACTTTTTTGAGGGAAACAGGCTCTTTTACGAAGATAATCGCACCGCATATTTTACGCAGACGGAAACTTATCTCAACTTTAATATCGGCTTTCCGCTGACGATGAAGGCGAGAATGGAACTGGGATTGGGTTTCGGACGTCTGACAGATTACTATGTGCAGGACAGAGACCTTATAACGCCGACGAGTAAGGATGATGAAAGCCGTTATACGCTCGGAAGCGTTTTTGCGAAGATACAGAACTATACGCTGAATACGAGCATGTATCCTACGCTGGGGTATTTTTATAGAGTGGATGCACAGCTTGTCGGCGGACGCGAGGATTTTACTTCGGCCTATTATCCGAACGATAGCGAAAAAGGACATTTCGACCTTTGGGTGCAGGTGAAGGGAATCTATGACAGGTATTATCCGTTGAGCGATAAATTTACGCTCGGCGCTTACGGCGAGTTTGTTTTTTCGTCGAGAAAATTGCTTCAGAATTATACGGCGACGATTATTCAGGCGCCGAATTTCAGCCCGACTCCCCACAGTATTTCGGCGTTCAACGAAGCGTATTGCGCCAACCGGTTTTTTGCACTGGGCATAAAACCGATATATCATATCATTCCCCAGCTTCATGTGCGGGGAGAAGCATACTGGTTTATTCCCGTGAGGGCAATCAACAGGCGTGCCGATAATACGGCGGACTACGCAAGAGCCTTTTCTGTTTCACAGGGCATTTTCGAGGCGGCGCTTGTTTACAACTTCAAAATCGCGTCGATCAGTCTCTATGGCAACCATTATACATCGGCCGCCAGTAAATGGAATTTTGGTCTGAATATCGGCTTTTTGTTGTTCAACGACCGGTTTGTGAAGTAAATCGAACTCCTTTTGACTAAATAAATGAGAATTTCCGAAATTTATATTTTTTATTAATTAAACAACAAGACAAACATGAAAAGGTATTTTGCAGAATTAATTGGGACATTTGTGCTCGTATTTGGAGGTTGCGGTACAGCTGTTTTTGCAGGTGGTTCCGTAGGTTTTTTGGGGGTTTCCCTTGCTTTTGGTTTGACCGTAGTGGCAATGGCCTACGGAATCGGCGGTATATCGGGAGCGCATTTGAATCCGGCTGTATCGGTGGGCGTTTTTTGCGCAGGCAGAATGAGCGCTAAAGATTTAGGCGGATATGTTGTTGCTCAGATTGTGGGCGGTATTTTGGCTGCGGCCTTGATGGCATTTATCGTGGCACAGTATGGAGGTATCAGAGGGACTTTTGCCGCAAACGTATACGGCGAAGCATTTGCCGGCGCTACCGGTTATTTACAGATTAGCGCTATCGGCGCTTTTGTGGTCGAAACGGCGCTTACCTTCGTCTTTCTTATCGTCATACTGGGTGTCACCGACAAGCAGCCTGCGCCGGGTTTTGCAGGTTTTGCAATCGGCTTGACTTTGACGCTGATACACCTAATCAGTATTCCGTTGACGAATACATCGGTCAATCCTGCACGGTCGATCAGTCAGGCTATTTTTTCCGACAACGCTTTGGCTTTGCCGCAATTGTGGTTATTTATTGTTGCACCCTGCGTTGGGGCAGCTTTGGCCGCTTTTGCATATAAAGCTATCAGCGCCGACGGCAAAAAGTAGAAAGTAAATCGTTCTATGTAACACAAAACAAAAGGACGTCCATTATTGGGCGTCCTTTCTTTCATCCTCAGAGAAAAACAGATAACTCTTTCCACAGCTCTATAAACAGCAAAAAATACTTGAGAAAATTGAAAGTGAACTACATTCAAAATATCTTCAACTATTTTATCAAACTATGTAGGCGGTAGCTTCTCTCTAAAAAAAATAGCATCTATTCTTCCACATCGTCATCGACGCTTTCGTCGTTGACGTCAAATACCGACAATTGGCGGCGGAATATCTCATCGAGCGACATTTGGAATGTCTCGGTATGCGCGATTCCCTTTATCGATGTTATTTTCTCCAAAATAATCTGCAATAAATGACGATTGTTTTTCGCATATATTTTTACAAACATCGAGTATCTTCCTGTTGCGTAGTGACATTCAACTATTTCGGGAATGTCTTCCAGTTCCAGTACGACATCCGAAAATAAGTTGATATCTCCCAACGTAATACCAATATAAGCACAAGTCTGATAGCCTATCTTGTTTGTATCGATAACAAATTCGGAGCCTTTTATCACGCCGATATTTTTCAGCTTTTGAATACGTTGATGAATTGCAGCGCCCGATACATTGCTTTCGCGGGCCACTTCGAGGAAAGGAACTCTTGCATCCTTTGAAATCATTTGAAGGATTTTTTTATCCAGGCGGTCTAATTGATGATGTCCCATAGTAATTTTAATTTCTGTTTTCACATGTTATTTCCCGCAAATATATTCATTTAAATTTACAAATGAACAATTTTCGAGCTGTTTTGTAAAAGAAAGTCGAAAAGAAAGACGATGTCTATTTTAGATATTGTAGTAAAGACAGACTGAAAATCTTTTTAATTTGACCGTACCGGTAAAAAACAGTGAAGATTGGACGGCAACCAAATGATGTTCAGAAAGGCCCTGAAGGCCTTTTTACACGATTTTTTCAAATTATCACGATTGGAATAGAGGCGATGACTGATTAAAAATAGGAGTGAAATTTTTAATCAATATAAATAGCGCAATAAAAAATGACATTTTACTAATTTGTTACAAATTGTAATCATTTTTTGAATTGCGTCGAAAGTTGATGTCCTCTACCGATACTTTCCCTGTGCCGAATCGGACAAAATGCTCAGGTAACTTTGATACCTCGACGCGCTGATTTGATGTTTTTCCACCGCTTTGGTTACCGCGCAGCCGGGTTCGTGCACATGCGTACAATTGTTGAAGCGGCAGTTTTTTGAAAAAGCGAATATCTCTTTAAAATAATGTCCGACTTCATAAAGGCTCATGTCGATTGTACCGAGTCCTTTTATGCCCGGAGTGTCGATGATATTTCCGCCTTGGGGAAGTTCAAACATTTCGGAAAAAGTGGTTGTGTGCATACCCTTGTTGTGGTAATGGGATATTTCGCTCGTCTTAATATCCAAACCGGTTATCATGGCATTGATGAGCGTCGATTTTCCGACTCCCGAATTGCCCGAAAGCAACGTTGTTTTATTTTTCAAATAATCCGGCAGGTTGTCCAAACGTTCCTTATTCAACGCCGAAATTTTAAAAACAGGATAAGAAAGGCATTCATAAAGGAAAGCCAGTGCGTTCAGATATTCCGTTTCGTCTTCGTCGTAGCGATCCGTTTTATTGAAAATGAGACAGGCGGATACCTGATAGGCTTCGGCAACAGCCAGAAACCGGTCGATAAACACGGTGGATGTTTCGGGATAATTGACCGTTATGATCAGAGCCGCCAAATCAAGATTTGATGCCAGAATGTGCGACTGTTTCGAGAGGTTCGACGATCGGCGAATGATATAGTTCTTACGGTCTTCGATTTCGTATATCAATCCGTTTCCTTCGGGGGTAAGTTCAAAACGGACATTGTCGCCAACTGCTATCGGGTTTGTACTTTGAATATCTTTTAACCGAAAGGTTCCTTTTATTTTACATTCATACACTTTCCTGTCGCCGGTTTTTACGCAGTACCAACTGCCTGTATTTTTTATGACCAATCCTTCCATGCTGTTTTTTTCTAAAAAGCTTCCGATGCGGTTAAGTAAAACTGAAAATCGTCGCCGTAATTATTTTTAGCAACATCAAAACGCAAGTGTGCGCCTGCGTCATTGTACCTGAATCGCAGGCCGACGCCATACGAAACTTTAAGTTTTTCAATATGAGCATTACCGCTGTTCAACACATCGCCTGCGGACAGAAAAATAACGCTTTTGAAACGTTTATAAACGGGCATACGATATTCGGCCTGCAACACAAACATACAGTTATCCCGATACACTCCCTGCCTGAATCCGCGCAGGAAATCGCTCCCGCCAACGGTTGGCAACGACGAGAACGGAATTTCTTTTCCCCAAACCACATTTATACAGGCCTGCCACGCCAGGGTATGGCTATTGAAAACAGGTAGAAAATGTCGGTAATCCGCCGTGAGGCGATGGGTGGTATATGTACTGCCGATACCCGCCACTGCGACATTGTACACCAGTTTGGCAAAATAGCCTTTACGGGTATAAAATGTATTATCGCGTTTGTTGTACATACCGGCAAGTCCTAAAGCCAATCTTCCGTAAGGTTTTTCCCAACCTGTTTTCCCGTAATTATCGAAAATAACATCCCGATTTTCGGAAAAAGATTCGCCGGGTTCGATTTTTTCATATTCGTAGCAGATATTCGGTCCTACAAAAAGATCTTTGCCTGTTTCATACTGCGGTTGCAGGTCGATACCGAATGTTTGCGCAACATACGGCTGTTTCAAGTCGGTTGGCTGATTGCCGATGCCATAAAACCGGTCGGTATAATTGCGGAGTGAGAGATGTCCGTATAAAAACCACTTTGTATCTCTGAAATAGATTTTGGGCGATGCTTGAAAAACAAACTGATGCCGAAAAGTATACGTTGCAAAACCGTTGAGCGAGCTTATCCGGCCATAATCATTACTTTTGAAATGACAGGCAAAAGAGACGCCCGGAGCAAACGACGTCTCTTCCTGATAGGTTGCGAATGGCACTATCAGCAAACTTCCTTTTATGATGTTTGAATCGTTTTCGGCTTTTTGTTGGGCGTGTGTCGGAAACACACCGGCAAAGCAGTAGAACAAAAGGGCGAAGATTGGGTAGGTATATTTATTGTCGGTCATTTCAAAATATCAGTCATCCTGCGGAGCGGGATGACTGATGTTTTTTGTATAAATTTTGAGCGGAAAAAGGCGGTTCTACACCGTCATTATTTCCTTCTCCTTATCGGCCAGCAGGTCGTCCGTTTTTTTGATATACTTATCATGGATTTTTTGGACTTCGGCCTCCGCATCTTTTCCACTATCTTCCGGCAGGCCGTCTTTCACGGCTTTTTTAATTTTTTCGATAGCTTCTCTTCTGGCATTACGGATACTTATTTTGGCATCTTCGCCTTCCGCACGCGCTTTTTTCGCCAATTCTTTACGTCGTTCTCCGGTCAGCGGCGGAATAGCCAGGCGGATAATTTCTCCGTTATTGGCGGGTGTAATGCCGACATCCGAATCTTGAATAGCTTTTTCAACAACCGAGATCAAGCCTTTTTCCCAAGGTTGCACCACGATTGTTTTAGCATCCGGAGTTGTCACTGTCGCCACATTGCTCAGCGGCACCATCGAACCGTAATAATTGACACGGATATTATCCAAGATACGCGGATTTGCTTTTCCTGCACGGATATGCGCCAGAGCATCATCCAAAAACCGGATAGATGCCTCCATGCTTTCGCCGGCCTGTTTCAGGTATGGTTTTACGTCTATCATATTGCTTTTTATTTTATGGGGTTAATATTTGATTAGAAGGAATATCTTTCGGTTGCACGAACACATTATTTTTTGACTAAGGTACCGATTTTTTCACCGTCGATCACTTTTTTCAGATTACCGGCCGTATCCATATCAAAAACATAAATCGGCATATTATTTTCTTTACACATCGTTGTCGCGGTCAGATCCATCACTTTCAGGTTTCGGCGATAAATTTCATCGTAAGTAATTTCATCGAATTTCGCTGCATTATTATCTTTTTCGGGGTCGGCGGTATAGATTCCGTCAACCCTTGTACCTTTCAACAACACATCGGCTTCGATTTCGATAGCCCTCAGCGAAGCGCCCGTATCGGTCGTAAAATACGGATTACCCGTACCACCCGAAAGAATCACAGTTTCCCCTTTCAGCAGTCGTTCTACGGCTTTTTGCTTACTATACGCTTCCCCGATCGGCTCCATTCCGACAGCCGTCAACACGCACGATTTTATATTCTTATTCAGCAAAGCCGAGTTCAGCGCCAATCCGTTGATAATGGTAGCCAACATACCCATTTGGTCGCCCTGTACTCGGTCGAACCCTTTGGCAGCGCCGCTCAGTCCCCTAAAAATATTTCCGCCGCCGACAACAATACCGACCTGAACACCCATTTGAACTATTTCGGCAATCTGCCTGGCATATTCATCCAGACGTCGTTCATCGATTCCGTACTGTTTATCGCCCATGAGCGATTCACCGCTAAGTTTTAATAATATTCGTTTATATACAGGCATAAAATAAAGATTTTGAGCAAAAGTAATATTTTGTCCGTAATTTACAAATTAATTTACTTTTTCGGCAATTCAAAACAGCGATTTGTGATTCTGATTTAGTAATTAAACGTCATTTCCAGGAATTCTCTTTAAAAGAAAGAGAAAGAGATTTAGGTGGGGGAAGTCTCCCCCTCGCTTCAGCCCGCCGTAGGCGGTCTTCCGCTACCCCCTCTGCGGGGCTCCGCCCCGCAACGCCCCGAAAGACAGTGAAGAGTGTTTAGCGATTAGTGATTAGTGTTTTAGTTAATGATTAATTATAGCGAATCCACACTAATCACTAAACACTAAACGCTAATCGTTAAAATGATTTTTTGCTACCTTTGTCCGTCAAAATGCGGAAAACAGTTCATCGTCGACTTATTAAATTAGATTTCAATGCGTATAAAAACAAGAAAATACAACCATTTACTACTCATCGCCTGCTGGCTATTAGTAATAATTTTGTCGCGCCATTTCTTCATCAGAATCGATTTGACGGAAGACAAACGCTACAGCATCTCCGAGCAAAGCAAAACCCTGATGCGTAACCTGACATCGTCGCCCGAAATAGCCGTCTATCTCGACGGCGATCTGAACGCCGGATTCCTGCGCCTGAAGCGATCGACCCTCGATTTAATAAACGAACTAGCCGTTTATGCGTCGGGGAACATAACGCCCGTACTCATCAACCCCTCCGTAGCCGGTAGCAATGCCGAACGCGAAGAACAATATGCGCGACTCGAAGAGCGGGGATTGACGCCCACAGCCGTTTACGAACGCGATAAAGAAGGCAAATCAATACGGAAAATCATATTCCCGTGGATCGAGATCACCTACAACGGCAAAACAGAAGCCGTCCGACTCCTGAAAAACCTGCAAGGACTTTCGGGCGAAGAAAACCTGAATATCTCCATCGAAAATCTGGAATTTGAAATAACCGACGCAATCGAGCGCCTGTCGAGCCGCGAAGTCCGGAAGATTGCCTTTATCGAAGGACACGGCGAACTGTCCGAACAGGAAACATACGACATCAGCCTCTTGCTGAGCCGGTATTTCCAGATCGACAGAGGCGTAATCGGTCACGACGCCGCCGTGTTGGACGATTACAAAATGGTGATAGTAGCGCGTCCGGTCGAGGCCTTTTCGGAGACAGAGAAATTTATCCTCGACCAATACATCATGAACGGCGGGAAAGTCCTGTGGCTGCTCGACGCCGTACAAATCGCCCCCGACCGGTTATCGCAATCAGGCGCATCGCCCGCCGTCGAACTGGACGTCAACCTAAAAGACCTGTTTTTTCGCTACGGCGTGCGGATAAATCCCGTTCTGGTACAAGACGTTCAATGCACCCACGTACCCGTCAACATCGCCCCTGCCGACGAAGAACCGCACTTTGAACCCGTTCCCTGGTTCTATTATCCCCTGTTGCTGACGGCGAGCCAACACCCGGTTACGCGCAACATTGCCGAGGTACGGGGCGAATACTGTTCGGCGCTTGAGTTGGTCGGCCGACACGAACACCTGCAAGCCGAATACCTGCTGGCAACATCCGACAATTCGCATATCGTCGGCACGCCCGCCGTGATCGATTTGAGCCAAACGCCCCGTACCGACGACACCGATTACTTCCATCTGTCCTACATCCCCGTAGCCGTTGCGCTGGAGGGTATTTTCCCTTCAAACTTTACAAACCGGATTCCTCCGAAAGAGATCATCAATCCGAAACCGTTCAAGAGCGAAAGCCAGCCCACGCGACAAGTATTTATTGCCGACGGCGATATCATCCGAAACGGCGTTACGGCCGACAACCAAATCATTCCGGTCGGTTATGACCGTTACACGAACCGGCAGTTTGGGAACAAAGATTTTATCCGGAACGTCGTATTATACCTGGCCGACAGCGAAGGCCGGATCAATTTACGGTCGCGAACGGTCAAACTACGTCTGCTAAACAGCAAACTGATCGAAAACGACAGGTTGAAATGGCAACTAATCAACCTGACGCTGCCATTGGCATTACTCGCCGTCGGCGGGCTGTCGTACCGGCTGATACGGAAAAGAAAATACACAAAAGTCTGACCGCCGATTTCTTGCAACATGAACAGAACGATCGCCCCCAAAACCGTCGACCTTCATTTAGAGATACAACTTCCCGCATCGAAAAGCATCAGCAACCGAGCATTGATCTTGAACGCCCTGTCAGACAATCCCCACGAAATAATCAACCTGTCCGACAGCGACGACACCCGCCTATTGCAGCAGGCGCTGGATTCAAACGACACACATTTCGACATTGGCGCCTCCGGGACGGCCATGCGATTTCTGACCGCTTTTCTATCGAAAACCTTTGGCGAATGGACAATCACCGGCAGCGAACGGATGAATCGGCGTCCGATAAAGATACTGGTAGACGCCCTGAACACGCTCGGCGCGAAAATAACATACCTTAGAGAAGACGGTTTTCCGCCTTTGCGCATTTTCGGCAGCGCGTTGACCGGCGGCGAGCTTCGGTTAGACGGCAGCGTCAGCAGTCAATACATTTCGGCGCTCATGCTGATTGCGCCCTATATGCGGCACGGATTGCAGATACGGTTGGAAGGCGCCGACATTGTATCCCGTCCGTACATCGAAATGACAGCCGCAATGATGCGTCGTTTCGGCGTCACACCGTCATTTGAAGAGGACATCATTCACATTCCCGCTCAAGCCTACCGACCTGTACCGTTCACGGTAGAAAGCGACTGGTCGGCGGCGTCATACTGGTACGAGATACTTTCGATTATCGGGAAAGGCAGTATTTTTTTCCGCGGATTGACCACCGACAGTATACAGGGCGACAGCGAAACCGCCCGATTATTTGAGAACTTCGGGATAAAAACCGTCGGCCGAAAAGAAGGAGTATTCATCACCGCCGGGTGCAAGACGGTTACTTTTTTTGAATATAACTTTATCGCCCAACCCGATTTAGCGCAGACATTTGCCGTCACCTGCTGTGCGAAAGCCATTCCCTTTCGATTCACCGGCCTGCACAATTTGAGGATAAAAGAAACCGACCGGATCGAAGCATTAACGACCGAACTGCGGAAACTCGGCTACCTGCTTACACAGGAAAACAGCGACAGTCTGATTTGGACAGGCGCAAAAACGGAACCCGAACGCAACAGCCGTATCGAAACCTACAACGATCATCGGATGGCAATGGCATTTGCGCCGATGTCGCTATTGCAAACAATCGAGATATCACATTCCGAAGTCGTCAGCAAATCGTATCCCCATTTTTGGGACGATTTCGACAAGATAAATCAGTCCATGTCATCATCCTTCCGGAAAGAGAAAGAGAATTAGGTGGGGGGGAAGTCTCCCCCTCGCTACAGCCGCCTACGGCGTCTTCCGCTACCCCCTCTGCGGGGCTCTGCCCCGCAACGCCCCGTTGCCTGTCCTCCATGACGCTCTGTTTCCGGTTGCAGGATGGTTTCCTGATGTCTTATTACGTGAGCCGATGCATTGCTTCGAGCGTATGCTCTCTGCTGCCGAAAGCCGACAGACGAATAAAATCGTTGCCTTCGACGCCAAAGCCGACGCCGGGGGTGGTGACAATGTTTTTTTCTTTTAGCAGAAAGTCGAAGTATTCCCAACTATTTGCCCTGTCGGGCGTCTTTACCCAGAGATACGG
>JAIRTG010000107.1 GCA_031255055.1 Prevotellaceae bacterium | reverse complement strand
TCGTATTCAAAAAGCGCTCTGGCCAACGTGAGCGAAACCAGTATAAAGTTTTCGTCGTATTCGGGTTGTTTCACCGAAAAGATGCCCGAAACAAACGTTCCCTGTTGATTGAAACTTGTTTCGGGACGGACAAGATTGATGCGGGCTGTTCTTTTGGGGGCGTAAATGTGCAGGGGATCGATAAAGTGTGCGTTCAGCCCCAACGTTCCGGCCACGCCGATTCCCGGAACCGAACGCTCAAAAGCGCCGTCGTAAAGGATAAAATCGCCGTCGAACATGATGCTGTCGATCTTTGTCATTTGACGGAATGTTTCGGCAACACCTTTCACCGTCGCGGGCATTTGCTTGTCTCTGAAGCGTAGAAGCGCGTTTTCTTCTATCACTTCGGTGAAAACTGCCACCTTGTCGGATTCGCGCAACTCTCCGAATGAGGGCGTGTCGATGGAAAAGGTTTTTCCCTGCACCATCGTGATTTTAATATCGGGGTCGAAGGCCGAAAACATGTTCGTAAACAGCGAACCGAATCCATTCAGTACGGAAAGAACGCAAATCAATGCGCACGCGCCAACGCTGACACCCGCTGCCGAAACCGCAGATACGATGTTTATCGCGTTGTGCGATTTTTTGGAAAACAGATAACGCCTCGCAACAAAAAAAGGGAAGGCGATATTTTGGTATTTTGTCCAAAACAGTCCGTTCCTTTTTTGTGCTTTCGGCGTCATCATCGGTTGTTTTTCGGGGAGATTAGTTTTCAATTTCTTCCGTTTCGGGTCCCGGAGGATCGCTTTTCAGGAGAGTGTCGATGTGTTCGATGTAATCGAGCGAGTCGTCCAAATGAAAATACAGTTCGGGAACAATCCGCAATTGATGCCGTACCTTTCTGCCCAGTTCGTATCGAATGGGACCGGTGTTTTCTTCAATATTTTTGATGATTTGCTGTGCTTTGTCGCTCGGGAAAATACTCAGGTGAGAGCGTGCAATGCTCAAATCGGGACTTATACGAACGTTTGAAACGGTGATGATAACACCTTTCAGTTTGCGGGCATATTGTAGAAAGATTTCACTCAGTTCTTTTTGCAACATGCGTGCTATTTTTTGTTGTCTTGTTGTATCCATAAAAAAGTGTTTGCGGAACGGCTGTTTTGAAATCCGGTTCCGTACTCGGGTTAATTCCTTATAATTTCCATTCAAAGCTGTCTTTCGTATCTTTTATTTCAAAGCCCAAAGCGGTCAATTCGTTTCTGATTCTATCGCTTGTTGCCCAGTCTTTGTTTTTCTTCGCCTCCAGGCGGATGTTGAGCAACAAATCCACAGCTTTTTTATAGGCTTCGCTGTTCGATTCGCCTGCGGTTTCGGAAGTCAGGGCAAGCAAATCTTCCATATAAAGTTTAAATACGGATTGCAGTTCGGTCAAATCGGCTTGCGAAACGGTTGCCTTACCGTCGTGTACTGCGTTTATGATTTTCAGCGCTTCAAACAGATGTGCAATGGCTACCGGCGTATTCAAATCATCGCACATTGCTTCTTCACAACGTGTTCTTGTATCCGGCATTTCGATGCTCGAGGTTGCGCCCGGAGTCAATTTTTTCAAGCGTTCATATCCTTCCGTCAGGCGTTCCAATCCTCTTTCGGAAGCCTGCAACGCTTCGTTACTGAAATCGACCGTACTCCGGTAGTGCGCCTGCAATATGAAGAAACGGATTGTCATCGGACTGTAGGGCTGTTGCAACAGGGTGTGTTTTCCGGTCGAAAACTCTTCCAGCGTGATGAAGTTACCCAGAGATTTACCCATTTTCTGTCCGTTGATGGTGATCATATTATTGTGCATCCAGTAGTGCACCGATTCTTTTTTCAGTGCGGCGCATGATTGAGCAATTTCACATTCGTGGTGCGGAAACAGCAAATCCATACCCCCGCCGTGAATATCAAATTCTTCGCCCAGGTACTTTATACTCATGGCCGAACATTCGAGATGCCATCCCGGGAATCCCACGCTCCAGGGCGAATCCCAACGCATAATATGTTCGGGCGACGCCTTTTTCCACAGGGCAAAATCGACGCTTCGACGTTTTTCGGATTGTCCGTCGAGTTCGCGCGTAGCTTCCATCATTTCGTCGATATTCCGTCCCGACAATTTGCCGTAATGGTACCGGTGGTTGTATTTTTCCACGTCGAAATAGACCGAACCGTTGCTTTCGTAGGCAAAGCCTTCGTCAAGTATTTTTTGTACCAGCGCTATTTGGTCGATAATATGTCCCGACGCCTGCGGTTCGATGCTCGGCCGAAGCACGTTCAACGCTTCCATTGCCTTGTGGTAGCGATTGATGTAGTATTGGGCAATTTCCATCGGTTCCAACTGTTCCAGACGCGCTTTTTTAGCCACTTTATCTTCGCCCTCGTCGGCATCGTTTTCCAGATGTCCGACGTCGGTGATATTCCGCACATAGCGGACAACATAACCCAGGTGCATCAGGTAGCGAAACAGCATATCGAACGTAATTGCGGGGCGTGCGTGTCCCAAATGCGCATCGCCGTAGACCGTAGGGCCGCACACATACAAACCGACATTCGGCGAGTGCAGGGGGACGAATCGTTCTTTTTTCCGGTGCAGGGAGTTGTAGATACTTAATTTATGTTCCATAATAAATTTATTTTCGGGAAGACAATCAGGAGAATCCTCTTTGTTTTTTCAGGCTTTCGTAGGCATCTTTGATAGAGCGGAATTTTTCCGTAGCCGTTTTTCTCACATCCTCGCCCAGACTGTTCAGTTTATCGGGATGATATTTCATCGCCATGCGTCTGTACGCTTTTTTAATTTCTTCGTCCTTGGCGTTCGGCTCTATTTCGAGCGTTTTGTATGCCCAGTTAACGTCTTGCGTCTTTGTGTAGGGAGCGCGAAGCGAATTGAAATCGGCTTGCGACAAGTTGAACTGCGCCGCTATCCGCTGTAGAACACGCTGTTCCGCCGCCGCCATATATCCGTCGGCATAAGCTATTTGAAACAGCAGGTGCATCAGTTCGAGTTTCGATGAGTAATTCATAAACCGACCGATTTGCTGTGCCACGGCAGTTTCGTTTATCTCCTGTTTCAGTATTTCCTTCAAAATCGACAGAGCTTCCAGAGCGCCTTGTTCGCCGAAATTCCGTACCAAAAACTGTTTCACAATCGCCAGTTCTGCTTTTTTAGGGTTTCCATCGGCTTTCATCACACAGGCTATCAAAACGAGCAGGCTCATTTTGAAATCACCTTCGTCCGTATTCGTCCGTTTTCCGCCGATTTTTTTTGTATTGATTGGTTCGGAAGAGTCGAGAATGGAGCCCAGAACAAAACCGATAAGCGCTCCGACAGGCCCTCCGCCTAAAACGAAGCCCAGTCCTCCTCCTATCCACTTTGCATATTTAGCCATATAAGTTGAATGTTTTGAAAAATAAACAGCCGCAAAGATACAAAAATAATAATGTCATTCGGTGAAGGATTAAATCGCTCTTTCGGCCCTTGTCGTCATCCTTCCTGAAAGAGAAAGAGAAAGAGATTTAGGGGGGGGGGAAGTCTCCCCCTCGCTTCAGCCGCCTACGGCGTCTTCCGCTACCCCCTCTGCGGGGCGCTGCCCCGCAACGCCCCGTAAGAGAATGAAGAATGAAGAGTGATTAGTGCGGATTCGCTATGATTAATCACTAAACACTAAATACTAAATACTATTAAGGTTGAATCATTCTTCATTCTTCATTCTTCACTAATCGTTAATCACTAAACACTAAACACTAAATAGAGACCTTGTGCAAGGTTAGGATCGAGACCCGATCCAAGGTTAGGATCGAGACCTTGTGCAAGGCGAGATAGCGATCCGATCCAAAGCGGGATAGCGATCCCCACCCGATAAGGGTAGCGACCCCCAGCCGATAAGGGTAGCGACCCCCAGCAGGTAAGGGTAGCGACCCCCAGCAGGTAAGGGTAGCGACCCCCAGCAGGTAAGGGTAGCGACCCCCGTCAGGTAAGGGTTATGATGAACCGTCGTGGGATGTCAAGAATGAAGGATGAAGAGTGAAGAGTGCGGATTCGCTATGATTAATCACTAAACACGAAACACTATTAAGGTTGAATCACTTTTCACTCTTCACTCTTCATTCTTCACTGTCTTACGGGGCGTTGCGGGGCAGCGCCCCGCAGAGGGGGTAGCGGAAGACCGCGCAGCGGGCTGAAGCGAGGGGGAGACTTCCCCCCCCCTAATTATTCTTTCTCTTTCTTCGTGTTTAATCACTAATCACTAATCACTAAACACTACTCACTGTTTCTATAAGCCGATGGCCGCATCCCAGATAAAGGCGCGGATGCCTAATAAGGGCTTGTTTTCGTTCAGCATCTCCAGACGCATCAAAAGCGGCTCTACTTTTTCTTCTTCAATGACCACAAGTACCGATGAGTTTTTTTGCGACCATGAGTGTGAACCCATGTGAGGGTCGCCGGTTGTTGTCCCGGCGCCCAACACTTCTTGCCATAAGGTGTATCCGCGTATGTTTGAATGACTCAAAATGGTTAGGATACGTTCTTCCAGCGATTGCTCGAATGCTATAAATACTGCTTTCATATGCTTTATTCTTTTCTATATGTATATGTTGTCGGCTGTAATTTCTTTTTTCCCGTACAGTCCACGGTATTTTTTCCTGTTGCGTTTTATGCCGTTTCCGGCAAATACGGCATAGAATACGGGTACGACAATCAGTGTCAGCACGGTTGAAACCGTCAGACCTCCGATGACCGTTATTCCCATCGGCTGCCAAAGTTCGGCGCCTTCGCCTAACGCTAATGCCATCGGTAACATACCGAGGATGGTGGTCAGCGTTGTCATCAATACGGGACGCAGACGGGACTTGCCGCCGCGGACAACCGATTGAACAACGCTCACATTGCGTCCGCGATAGAGATTGATGTAGTCGATCAGCACGATGCCGTTTTTTACTACTATACCCATTAGCATGATGACGCCGATAAGCGACATGATGCTCAAGGTTGTTCCCGTCAGCCAAAGCAGCAGAATGACTCCCGATATGGCAAAGGGGATGGAAAACATGATGACAAACGGATAGGTCAACGATTCGAACTCGGCCGCCATTACGATGAATACTAATAGAACGATGATGAGTAATAACATTCCTAAATCGCCAAAGGTCTCGGTCATGTCTTCGTATGAGCCGCTGATGTCGAAGTAAACATCGGAAGGGGTGTCGATTTCTCCGATTGCGACGTTGGTGTCGGCTACTACTTTGTCGAGCGTCGAACCCGATACGACACCTGATACGGTGATGATACGCTGACGGTTTTTACGCTCGATGGTCGGCGGCGCAAAACGTTCGACAACTGTGCCCAATTCTTTGAGACGGATAGCCCGCCCCTGATTGTTGTATATCAGGATGTTTTCGATGTTGTCGATCGATTGGCGAAATTCGGGTGCATATACAACGCGAATGGTGTATTCTTCGCCGTCTTCGCGGAACAGTGAAGCCGCTGATCCGTTGACTCTGTTGCGTAAAAAGGTGGAGGCTGTTGCGACATTCAGACCGTTCATCGCCAGTTTTTCGCGGTCGAAATCGACTTGATATTCGGGCTGATACTGGTCGCGACTGATATGCACGTTGGTATAACCTTCGATGTTCCGCATCTTTTCCTGAATTTCGCCGGCAACCCGGTTGGTTATGTCAAAGTCATAGCCGTAAATCTCGACATCGACTGTTTGTTCGCCTCCCATTCCGGTACCGGTCGTAACGTTCGATTTGTATATCTCTGGTATGCCTTCCAGTCGTTGGCGCATCTTGTTTGAAATCTCAAAGACGGTGGTATGACGCTCGTCGGGGTCGACCAGACGGATATTGAAGGTGGCGGTATGGCTTTTTCCGCCGCTGATGGCGGCCCATGTTCCGGCGCTGGTGCTGGCTTGTCCTACCTGGTAGTTCAGACGGCGTATCTCGTTCGGGAACTCGCTCATCCATTCTTCGTACAGCTTTTCGGCCAGCGCTTTCGTGATTTCGGTACGTGTGCCTACCGGCATTTCGAGCGTGATGCTGATACGCGAACTGTCTGACGCGGGCATGTTCTCAAAACCGATTTGAGAGGCGGGTATCAGACTCAAAACGAAGAAGACGAGCGCTCCCAATAACGTCAGTCCACGATGGCGGACACACCAGTCGATCATCTTTCCGTAGGTATTGTCCAGCCAATCGAGGAAGCGTTGAACAGGTCCGTAGACGGTTTTGAAAAACTTGCTTTGCTTTCTGTCCAGCTTCAGCATCTGGGAACAGAGCATCGGGGTGAAGGTCAATGCCGAAACGGTCGAAACGGTCAGAATGATGGTCACCATCCATCCCAACTGTTTGAACATGACGCCTGCCATACCGGATACCAGTGTCAAGGGGAAAAATACGGCGATAAGCGTCAGGGTGGATGCTACTACCGAAATGGCTACCTCTGTTGTCGCGTGTACGGCAGCGCTTTTCGGCTCGCTGCCGCGCTCAATGTGTGTCGTGATGTTTTCCAGTACCACAATGGCGTCGTCTACCACCATACCGATTGCTACCGAAAGCGCACTCAATGAGATGATGTTTAACGAACCGCCCGTGACAAACAGGTAGATGAAAGCGCCTACCAGCGATAACGGAATGGTCAGGATGATGATAATCGTAGCCCTCCAGCGTCCCAGAAAGAACAGTACAACCACCATCACGAATAAAAATGCAAGCAATACGGTTTCGACCAGCGTATTGATGGTGTTTTTTATATTGTCCGAAGAGTCGATGATGACATCCATCTTTATGTCGGACGGAAGCTGCTTTTGTATTTCGGGCAGAGCGGCGTTGATTTTGTTGGCAATGTCCACCGTGTTCGACCCCGACTGTTTTTGAACAATCAGCATGGCGCCTTTCATGCCGTTCGTAAAACTTTCCTGCGCACGTTCTTCAAACGAATCTTTCACTATGGCAACGTCGGACAAATAGATATTCCGTCCCGCATAGCTGCCTACAACGATATTTTCCAGTTCGCGGGGCGAGTCGAACTCTCCCTGTACGCGCAACGAATAGGTCTCGCTACCAATGTCCATCGAGCCGACAGGCGTATTCATGTTTTCCATCGCGATATTCTGCGAGATGGATTCGACCGTCAGATTGTATGCTTCCAGTCTGTTGGGATCGACATATACCTGAATTTCACGCTGCGGCGCTCCCGCTATCGACACGGCGCCCACTCCGTCGATACGCGCCAACTGGTTGGCTACATTATCGTCCAGAATCTTATACAGACCGGGCATACTTTCTTCTGCCGTGGCCGCAATCTGCATAATCGGAATGTCGTCGGCGCTGAATTTCATAATCACGGGCGTACTTGCACCGTCGGGCAGATAATCCTTGATCATTTCTATCTTGTCACGGACGTCGTTCGACAGCACATCGATATCCAGCCCGAACTCAAATTCGAGCGAAACAATGGATGTATTTTCACTTGAGCGCGATGTGACGTTCTTGATGTTCGACACCGTATTCAGTGTATTTTCCAGCGGACGGGTGATATTTGTTTCAATATCCGAGGCGCTTGCACCCGGATAGGTAGTAACAACCATCAAAAAATTGGCTTCAATCTTAGGGAATAAATCAACGGACAACTGCCGTAAGGAAAAAAGCCCCAGAATGAACACCGCAACGAATATTAGAATGGTTGCGATGGGCCTTTTTACTGATTTTTCATAAATGCTACTCATTTTTTCGTATATAAAACCCCCGGCCCTCTTTGCCGGACGGCAAAAGGAGGACAGG
>JAIRTG010000091.1 GCA_031255055.1 Prevotellaceae bacterium | reverse complement strand
AACAGTGACTGATTTTCCAGTTGAACGTCAATATTATTACCCGATTCAATATACGATTGATTGATAATCGTCACGGTTCCCATTGTATAGTCCACCGTGTAGTCTTGATTTTCGATCAGTTTGTGTCCACCGGAAGTGACCGATACCGACCCCCGCGGGATGTTCATCGCATTCAGCCTGATTTCGGAGCCTGACGAAGCCTTGTATTCGCCGACTAAGCGAAATTTGTTTTTCTCTGTCGATTCGCGTGCCACAACCAATGTCGAGTTATAGAGTTCTTCAAAGACATATTTATCGGCAATCACATCATTGTTGATTTTTTTGCGCAGGTGCGAACCAAAAGGCTCAAGTACCGGAAAGATGATTCGTCCGGAAGCAGGCAATACCGTATACCCTTGAATATAGTCGAAAATTCCGTCGGGATGCGGTTCCTGCCGCTGGTCTAAGCGGTCAAGTTCCATCACTCTGAGCAGTAACTGATTTTTGATAGCTCCTTCCGTAATGTATTTCAAGCTGGTACCGATTGAGTCGTTTCTATAAATGATGTCTAATTTAAAATTCTCCTGCTGCAATTGCATGGCGCCGAGCGAATAGACATTTTTCATCATCAACTGCCAAATCGGCAAATCGGGGGATTGCGTCGTACTTTTCAACATCTTTACGATTAACGCCTCTCCGCTTTCAAAACCCTTATCTGTCGAAAATTCTCCGACCTGATACGTTTCACCCCTGTATGTGTATTCAAATGCCACCGCGAGTACTTCGTCCGGATTCAGGGCCGTCCGTAGCGATATAAAGCCCAAGGCGTTATTCACCGTATAATCGTTTGGGTCTAATTTCCGGGCGCTTTCTATTTTTTCAAAGTCCTGTCCTCCGTACAGCAGCGGGAAATTAGCGCCGATCACTTCATTTGTCTGTTGAGGGTTACGAACACCGGCAGGGGTCAGCGCGGTGATTTGCTCATACAGATTGTTAGATTTATTGCTTGGCGTTTGGACGCTACCGCTATTCCATGTGGCATTATTATGGATACTGTCGCGTTCGGCCAAATCCATAAAAGCGAGGATATTTCTCGCCTGATCGTAGTTACCGCGTTTATTTGTCACCCACACCTCGATACGTCCGATAGTGATACCCGATGCTATTGCCGGGAGTTTTCTCATGGCAGGTTCGAAGCTCTCTCTGAAATAATGTCCCAAAAAGAAGTGGCGGTTTTCGTCGTAATTATCAATCGGCACATCAAATTCGGTAGTTTGCGTACCGCCTTTGGAGCTGACACGTTTCGACTCGGATTTTTGCTGCGAAACAATCGCCGAGATGTTTAGTTTACCGAATTTCAGGTCGGTTTTAATACCAAAAAGCGCACTGCTTCCCTGTATCAAAGAACTATTGGGCTGCATACTAACATTTCCAGCTTCAAAGTTTTGGATAATATCGTCCTCTTCGCCTTTGAATCCCATCTTAGCCATTTTCTGGTCGAAATCGAACGATGCTTCCGTATTGTAATTCAGTCCGAGGTTCACCCGCGAGCCTACTTGTCCGTTAACGTTCAACTGTATTTTCTCGTCAAACTCAAAAGTGACACCAGTTCTGTCCATTTCGGGCAATGCCGGGTTATCGATTTTATTCCGTCTGATACCGAAGATAAGTTCCGCCGAACCTTGCGTACGCAGTCTGACGCCGCCGGGGCCGAAAATCTTATCGGCAGGACCGATATTAAACTTCATATCGGTCAGCGAGAATTTGTCCTCATTACTTTTTCCGAGTTCATTATTTTTTTCTTTCCAGTAGCGTTGCATCAACTGTTTCAGCGAATAATCGCGGTACTCCTGTTCCGACAGCGAATAAGGAGTAGAAATTTCTATTTCGCCGACAAACGAACGCATGACATAATTGCCCGTATTAATATCGTATTCCACCACCGTCCGGACGTTTTCGGGCATCGGCGCATCCATCGGAGACGCTTCGTACAAGTCATCGTATGTTTCATTTTGTGGTTTCGTAATCGGGAAACGCGGATTGACGGTATCCACCACTTGGACAGCGTCGTTATTCCGTCCAAATATACTTTCGGCAGACATATCTTCGGCGTCGAGCCGATTGGCTGCGCTCACAATATAATAACTCGAACCGAATAGCATGTTACACAATATGATTACGGGGAGTATTTTTGTTTTATTTGTCATAAATATAGGATATTCGGGTTAAGAGCGTAATAACCTTTGTGAAGTAGATTAACGGAAATAGCTGCTATATCAATTTCAAGGCTGCTTTAATCAACCCTTCAACCGTCAACGCAGGCTGTTCTTTTAGTATTTTATCAACTGCTTTTTGCGAAACGGCGGGCGAGAATCCCAACATAGCCAGCGCCGCAACCGCTTCATGTTTCAGCGATAAGTTTGTATTATTCATAGATTTCGATATAAAATCATCATCAGCGCCGAGTCCTTTTGAGATTTTATCTTTCAGGTCGATAATAATTCGCTGTGCGGTTTTTGTTCCGATACCTTTTATCGCATTAAGCGCCGCGACGTTCGACGCAACGATTATTTCCTGCAATTCTTCCACCGAGTAGGACGACAGCACCATCCGTGCCGTATTTGCACCGATACCCGATACCGATATAAGCAACAGAAAGAGTTCCCGTTCTTTTTTGGAGAGAAAACCATACAGTGTGTGAGCATCTTCCCGAAAGGCTTCATAGACAAACAATTTAGTATTTTCCACATTGCTCAGGGCAGAAAAGACCGGCAACGAAATGTTGATAAAATAGCCGACTCCATTATTTTCGACAACCGCGTATGTGGGATTAAGTTCGGAAACCGTTCCTTGAATATAATCTATCATTATTTACTGTTGATTTTTTTCAAAATTAAGATTGCAAAGGTAAGGATTATTTATATTCCAACCTATAAAGGCCTGTGTGATGCAAATGTACCTTTACAGAGAACAATAACGGCAAAAAGTACGGAAAAAGTACAATCAAAGTGTTAAAATCAAGAAAATAATACTTAAAGAGAAAGAGAATTAGGGGGGGGAAGTCTCCCCCTCGCTACAGCCCGCCTTCGGCGGTCTTCCGCTACCCCCTCTGCGGGGCTCTGCCCCGCAACGCCCCGTAAGACAGTGATTAAATAGTGATTAGTGTTTAGTGATTAGTGATTA
>JAIRTG010000214.1 GCA_031255055.1 Prevotellaceae bacterium | reverse complement strand
ATTCGTGGGAGACGTGCGTCAGCTATATGATGCCTTTGGGCTTACATCATATTTTCGCATGGGGTCATCATTACGGCCCCGAACCTTGGACGGATATTCCGGACGCACGCCCCGACTGGCTACCGTCGTACTATCATCGGGCCGATGAAAACGGAATCGGTTTCAACCGGAGCGCAACAGGAACCAATGCCGTTGCGCAATATGCTTCCCCTTTGAAAGAGACGTTTAATGACAGAGCAACCGTTCCCGAAAAGTTACTCCTTTGGTTCCACCATCTCCCTTGGGACTACAAAATGAAAAACGGGAGGACCTGCTGGGATGAGCTTTGTTATAAATACGACGCGGGTGTCCGGCAGGTTCGCACGTTTCAGAAGACCTGGGACAAGATGGAACAGTATGTCGATGCGGAACGATTCGGCGCCGTCCGATCGAAACTGAAAATCCAGTCGCGCGACGCCGTTTGGTGGAAAGATGCCTGCCTGCTCTATTTCCAAACATTCGCCAAACGCCCGATTCCATACGATATCGAACGACCGGTGCATGAACTGGACGACCTGATGAAAATACAACTTGATTTGAAGCATCATAATTAGGCACATCGTCCAACGAGAACATCTCCACATGATGACTTGCACTTTTACCGATGAATTTAAAAGACAATCATAAGCCGAAAAGGGCAAAAAGGAAATACTTATAAAATAACACCGACCTGTCTGCTGTTAAAAAAGAGAGATTACCTATATTTGCAAACTGATAATTTCGTATATTTTATAATTAAAAAAGGATATAAAATGGAAAAAACATGGCGTTGGTTTGGGAAAAAGGATAACATCACACTCGATATGCTCCGGCAAATCGGAGTTGAAGGGATTGTTACCGCTTTACACGACGTTCCGAATGGTGAAATATGGACGTCGGAAGCTATCAATGATTTGAAAGACCATATCGAATCACACGGTTTGAGATGGTCGGTCGTAGAGAGTCTGCCTGTGTCGGAAAGCATAAAATACGGCGGAAACGACCGAGACGAACTACTTGAAAAATATAGAATAAGTCTGGCCAATCTCGGAAAGGCCGGCGTAAAAACAGTCTGCTACAACTTTATGCCGGTCATCGACTGGATTCGTACCGACTTACGGAAGAAGAACGAAGACGGCACTTTTTCGCTGTATTTCGACAAAATCCGGTTTGCATATTTCGATTTAAAGATTCTGAAGCGCGAAGGCGCCGAAAAAGATTACTCCGAAAGCGAAACGGAACAGGTACGGGAACTTGATAAAACAATCACAGAAGCCGAAAAAGACGAACTGATCAATAACATTATCGTAAAAACACAAGGTTTCGTCAACGGCAACATCAAAGAAGGCGATCAAAATCCGGTAGCGATTTTCAAACGCCTTCTTTCTTTGTATGAAGGAATCGACAAGCATCAATTGCGCGAAAACATGAAGTATTTTCTCAAGCAGGTCATCCCCACAGCCGAAGAATACGGCGTGAATCTGTGCGTACATCCCGACGACCCTCCGTTTGCAGTGCTGGGTTTGCCGCGTATCGTGACCTCTGCCGAAGACATCGACTGGTTTTTGTCGGCTGTCGACAGTCCGAACAACGGATTAACGTTCTGCGCCGGTTCGCTGAGCGCCGGGCTGCACAACAACGTCCCCCAACTGGCAGAGCGGTTTGCAAAACGGACGCATTTTGTGCATCTCCGCAGTACGAACGTGAACAGTAACGGCAATTTCATAGAAGCTTCGCACCTGGCGGGACGCGGGTGCCTGATTGATTTGGTGCGCGTGTTTGAAAAAGAAAATCCGGCCCTTCCGATGCGGATCGATCACGGACGGCTGATGCTCGACGATGTGAACAGAACGTATCATCCGGGATATTCGTTCCTTGGCCGGATGTATGCGCTGGCGCAGGTAGACGGAATAATGGCAACCGTAAAAGACGAATTGAATCAAAACCAACAATAATTTTTTAACCCTGAAATAACCAACAATATGAACGGAATATTTAGTATAGAAGGAAAAGTAGCTGTTATCACCGGCGCAGGCGGCGTGCTTGGCGGAAGTATAGCAAAAAGTTTTGTCAAGGCGGGCGCGAAAGTGGTAGCCGTTGACATCAGACAAGAAAATTTAGACACACGTGTAAAGGAATTGACCGACTTGGGAGGCCAAGCAATCGGATTTGTGGGCAATGTGCTCGAGATAGAAAGCCTGAGAAAACTCGCCGCCCGGATTGTGGAGAAATGGGAAAGAATAGACATCCTGCTGAACATTGCGGGAGGGAATATGCCCGGCGCTACGCTGGCGCCCGAACAGCCATTTTTTGACATGAAAATCGAAGACTGGGACAAAGTGACCGGTCTGAACATGAACGGAACGGTTTATCCCAGTTACGTTTTCGGCGAAATCATGGCCGGACAGGGGCGTGGCTGCATTATTAACATCTCGTCGATGGCTGCCTATTCGGCCATTACGCGCGTACCGGGTTATTCGGCGGCCAAATCGGCGGTAACGAACTTCACACAGTGGTTGGCCTGCGAAATGGCGTTAAAGTACGGCGACGGCATTCGTGTAAACGCGATAGCTCCGGGATTCTTCATCGGCGACCAAAATCGTTCGGTGCTGATAAACCCCGACGGCTCGTTGACCGATCGCAGTCTTAAAGTGATGGCGAAAACGCCTATGAAACGCTTTGGAGATATTGAGGAACTGAACGGCGCCGTACAGTTTTTATGCTC
>JAIRTG010000096.1 GCA_031255055.1 Prevotellaceae bacterium | reverse complement strand
CGATAAAAATAAGCCAGTCGGATTTCGCGGCGCGGATGGCGTTGTTCAAGGCTTTGTTTTTCTGCCAGCCCCTGTCTTCTTGTGTGATGTGCTGGTGGTCGTTCTCAAAAGGATATTGGCGTATGAAATGCCGGACATGTTCGTGTCGGGCGTCTTCCGAGATGATGATTTCGATGTTCTTTTCGGTCTGGTGTTTTAGCGAATCGAGTATGACGCGCAGAAAATCGATGTTGTCGTAGATGGATATGATGAGCGATGCTTTGTACATGGTGTTTGTATGTTGTGTTTAATCTATTGGCTTTCTGAATGTCAGTCGCCGCAGGGTGTTGTATCTCTTTTTGTATTTGCGGTGTTCTCGCAATAGTAACAGGGGATTTTCGAGCAGGACGGCATAGAGGTCTTTGTGTTTTTCGTAGATCAGTTTGTAGGCTTTGTGGTAGTGTGATTTGTTTTTTTTCATCGTGGATTCTCCGTGTTTGCGGTAGAAAAAGTATTCTTTCTTGATTTTAACTACATCGCCGCCGTCTTTGAGCATGTTTATCCATAGTTCCCAGTCTTCGCAAATGAAGAGGTCGGGGTCGTAGCCTCCGACTTTGTCGAAATCGGTTCTGCGGAACATCGCTGTGTTGGGGATGCTGTTTTGGAGCAGTAAGGCTTCGAATGTGTAGTCGGACAGCTTCCATTTGTTCTTTTTAGCGCCGAAATATCGCCCCTCGCAGCAGACTATTTTTACGGATGCGTTGTTTTCTAATAGTTCGACGGCTTCGGCGATGTATGCGGGTGCAATCAGGTCGTCGGAATCCAGCGGCAGAAGGTATGTCCCCGAAGAGTGCCGTACCGCATTGTTTTTGGTGACCGGAATCGGTGATTTTTCTTGCGGAATGTATTTTATGCGCGGGTCGTTTTGGGCGAATTTCCGGATGATCGCTGCCGAATTGTCGGTGGAGGCGTCGTCGACAACGATACATTCCCAGTTTGAATAGCGAATATGCTGCAAACATTGTAGCGTCTCCCCGATGTATGCTTCCCGGTTGAAACAGGGGGTGATGATGGATACTTTCGGCTCGTTTTTATGGTTGTCCATCTGTTTCTTCTTTTCGGATGCCAAACGGTGTCCCGATGATCCGGTTTTTGCGTGTGTGCTTTCTTGTCTCGTTGTTTTTCTTTATCTCGACGGGGTCGACGTAAGGCCGATTGTGATCCAAATGTAGCGCAATGGCCGAGTAGCGTATCTGTTTTGATTGTATGCCGTAGTTGAGTAGCCGTTCGCCGAATTCGCGGTCTTCTCCGCCGTACCGCATGTTTTCGTTGAACCCGTTGACGGCTATGATGTCTTTTCGCCAAGCGGAAGCATTACAGCCATTCCAGGTCGCTTTTGTGGGGGTGATGATGTTCATGACGGATGAAAATAATGCCGAATGAACCAGTTTCGTGTTTTTCCAACTGCTTTTGAGGCCGCGCTTTTTTAATTCGCTCAAACGGAATATTTGTCGGGATACGATGGCGTGTCTGTCTATGCCGTGACTGATGGACATCGGCAGTTTGAAATAGCCGCCCGATAACATGTACCCTTGCCGTGCATTCTGTATGTGTACCTGAATAAAATCGTTGCGCGGTATGCAATCGTGGTCGGTGAAAATCAGGTACTCGGCCTGACTCGCCAAAATCGCTTTGTTCAGGATTTTTGTTTTCCGAAACCCATGGTCTTCGTGCCATACGTGTTTTATCGGCAGTGTGTACCGGTATTTTTCGATGAGCCGGGCGGTATCTTCGCCCGAACCGTCGTCGGCAATGATGATTTCGTCGGCCTGATGTGACTGGAATTGATAGCCCCACAGTACTTTTTCGAGCCATTGCGGATTGTTGTATGTCGAAATAATGACGCCTACGGTCATCGGTCGTATGTCTTGTTTTCGTTTGTAAATTTTATCTCCTGTCGCTTTGTCGATGCTTTTTTTCGCGAAAAAGCGGTTCCGCTCCGCAATGATTAATCTGCTACATTCGGCGGCATCAAACCCCCGACGTGCGGCATAATGACTGGCAATCGTCGCAAGTGTTTCGTCGTCTCCGATTGTCCGCTTAAAATCCCGACATCCTCTTTTTAGGCCGACTTTACCGAAGTACATGCGGTTGACGTCGAGCAGTTGAAAGCTGATGGTTCTATCCTTGATGTCGAACAAAATGTTTCCTCTTGATAAATCGTTGTGCAGTGTTTGTTTTTCGTGCATCTCCCCGACAAATTCGGCATACGATGTCACAACCAGGTCTCTGTGCTCGAAACCGGACTTGAACGCATCGTGGAAATGATATGGACAGGTCGATTTTTCGGAGATGTAATAACTTTCGGTCATCAAGCCGAAAGCTTTCTGCTCGATGCAGGCAACAGGTGCGGGAGTGCCGAAACCTTTTTCCAACAGTTTGAGGGCGTGCTCGAACGAACGTACTGCTTTCGACGGGCGAAAGCAGGTGTAGATGATGCGGTTGATGAAAATGGGCTTCCGGAAACTTTTTACAACTAATTCTTTTCCGGCTACTCTGAAAGTTTTTATCCGGTTCCTGACTTCGTATATCATTTCGCCTTCGTTGTCAAAAATCAACGGAATGTTTTCGATAAACGAACGTAAATACTCAAAGGACGGGTGCAGGATCAGTTTCATTTCGCAAAAATAATTTTCTCTATTTTATCAATTATTACGGTTGCCTCGATGGTATTCATACAGGCATAATCTCCTCTGTAGCATTTTTTCTGTCCGAAGACTGAGCAGGGACGACAATGCAACTCCGTTTGTATCGTATCGTTTTCGGACTGGTTCCATCCCAGAAATCCCGCATAGGGATGCGTCGCTCCCCAAACGGAAAGTACCCTTGTGCCGACCAGTGAAGCCAGGTGCATGTTGGCAGAATCCATCGACAGTATCAAATCCAGTGTGCTCATCAAAAGCAGTTCTTCGTACATGTTCAACCGTCCGATAAATGATGTCACCGAAGGATATTTGCTGATTAAATCATCAATAATTTGCTTTTCTTCGGCTCCGCCGCCAAATAAAAAAACACGCACATCCCGATTTCCAGCGAAATGGGCAATCACCTGCTCTGTCTTTTCCAAAGGACAGGCTTTCCCTCGATGTTTGGCAAAAGGGGCGACGCCCAGATATTTCCTGCCGCCTTTTTCTGCGATAAGCGGCCATTTGTCCGATTCCGCCGTCCGGTTCTCAAAGAGCGACGAAAAACGTATGTCAAAAGAAAATCCTAACTTTTCGAAGACATTGCCATACCGCTCGAAACTTGTTTTGAGCGGCTTCAATCGCTTATTCTTCCGGCGGGTAAGTTGTCGTTTCTCTTTCCGACCTTTGTCTATAACGGCGGTTTTGCATCCCGCAAGTGTGAATTGAGCACGCAGAATGTGTGTCCGTAAAACGCCGTGCAGGTCGGCAACAAAAGCAAAATGTTCCTGTTTGAGTTCGTTGAACAATCGGCGTAATCCGCATATACCGGCATATTCTTTCAAATCAACGCCGCGAAACCGGACATTGTCGGGAGCGTTCGTAAAAAGTCCTTCAACGTTTTTCCGGCTCACTACCGTGATTTGCGTTTCGGGATGCTGCCGGGCAAAAGAATGGACGATGGGAATCGTCATGGCGACGTCTCCCAAAGCCGAAAAACGAATGACCAGCATTTTTTGCATTAGTTGTTTTTTCCGTAAAGCACCGGATTCAGAGAAGGGTCGTTGTACATTTTCATCTGTTTGTACACTTTCATCACTTTTTCTCCCCGACTGATGTCGTCTATCAATTGGTCGATGGCGGTTGATAAATCTGTTTTCTGTTCGAGCAACACATTCAGTTTTTGTTGCGCCTGTTCTTTGTGTGTTTCGGAGGCGTCGTCGCGTTCGACTTCCCGACGCATGTGGTAGATTTTCAGGTGTAAAATCGACAGGCGGTCGATAGCCCAAGCCGGACTCTCGGTGTTAATGGTCGCCTGAGGAAGGGTGTCCGCATCTCTGTATCTGTCCAGAAAATAGCTGTCGATGAGTTCGACCAAATCGGTACGGTCTTGATTCGATTTGTCAATGCGCCGTTTCAATACCAGCGCATCGGCAGGATGAATATTCGGATCGCGAATAATATCTTCCAAATGCCACTGAACCGTGTCAATCCAGTTTTTCAGATAGAGATAATACTCAATTGATTTTAACTCGTATGGATTCCGTATCTCAAAATCAACATCGTCGGTACGGTGATAATCGTTCACCGACAGGTCGAAAATGTTGTTGGCTAAAGCTGTAAATGTCATGGTTTTTAAATGGATTAATCTATTTGTTTTATGATTCGATTGTAATTTCTCCGCTTCCGATGCAGATTTCAGCGGCTTGGTCATACACAACGCCGAATTGTCCGGGTGCAATTCCCTGTAATTTTTCCGATGAAACAACCTTGTATCCTTTGGGGGTTTTGTATAGCTTCCCTTGCGTAAATTCGGGCGTATGCCGTATTTTGAAGGTTATGTCAGCGCCTTTGTCCGAAATGTTTTCCCAAGGGTTGCCGGTGATGAAGTGGAAACCGTGCATCGAAAACTCGTTTCCGTATTGCGTTTCCACCTCGTATCCTTTTGATGCAAAGATAATATTTCCTTCCACATTTTTTTTTACAACGTACCAGGGGCCGCCCGAAAGCCCAAGTCCTTTGCGCTGTCCAACGGTGTGAAACCAGTATCCTTTGTGCTTTCCAATCAGTTTTCCCGTTTCAAGTTCGACAATCGGCCCTTCTTTCTCGCCCAGATACCTGCGGATAAAATCATTGTAGTTCACTTTTCCCAGAAAACAAATGCCCTGACTGTCCTGACGCTTCGCACTTGGCAAACCCGCTTTTTGCGCCATGTTGCGGACTTCGTTTTTCATCAGATGCCCTACCGGAAACATCAATTTCGACACTTGAAGGTAATCAATCTGCGCCAGAAAGTCGGTCTGATCTTTTACGGGGTCTTTTGCGGTGGAAAGATAAATTTTCCCGTCGCGCTCGGTTGTTGTTGCGTAATGGCCTGTGGCGGTCTTGTCGAAATCTTTCCCCACACGCTGCTCAAATACGCCGAATTTAATCAACTTGTTGCACATCACGTCCGGATTCGGCGTAAGCCCCTGCCGTACTTTATCTATCGTGTAGGCCACTACGCTGTCCCAGTAGTCGCGATGCAGGTCGATAATTTCGAGCTTGCAGCCGTATTTCCGGGCAATGAGCGACGCCATTTCGATGTCTTCTTCCGAAGTGCAATGCAGCAGTTCGTCGTCGTCGCGACCGATTTTTATGTAGAAAAG
>JAIRTG010000126.1 GCA_031255055.1 Prevotellaceae bacterium | reverse complement strand
ACTATTTTGATTATCACAAAATAATACCTCTAAATTTTTTATTCGATAATGAACACCAATCAGAACCAATACGCTTATTCATAAATAAATATCAAACAATATTTGGCGAAAATAATTTTCTATTATTGTTCTTAATTGCTCTTTTACTTCGGTAAAATCCAACTTTTGGCCGAGTTCTTTTTCCATTGAAGTAACGCCTTTGTCGACAAATCCGCACGGATTAATGTGCGAAAAGTAATCAAGATTGGTATTTACGTTCAAAGCAAAACCGTGCATTGTTACAAATTTTGAACTTCTTACACCGATTGCACATATCTTTCGGGCGTTTTTATTATCCGCATCCAGCCAAACACCTGTCGCTTTCTCTAAACGAGTGGCATTTATATCATACAATTTCAATAAATCAATCATACAATCTTCTATTTTGTGAATATATTGCTTCAGACCGAGATTGAAGTTGTCCAAGTCAAAAATAGGATAGCCGACAATCTGCCCAAAGCCATGATAGGTGATATCGCCGCCTCTGTCGGTGTGGACAAAGCTCGCGTTCTTGGCTTGCAATTGAATGTAATTCAACAACATATTTTCCTCCTTCCCGCTTTTTCCTAAAGTATAAACATGCGGATGTTCACAAAAAATCAAAAAATTATCGGTAGGCTGTTGCAGTTTCTTTTTCTTTATGGTTTCATTAAATATCGTTTCTTGCTCTTCCCAAGCTTCATGGTATTCGATTATCCCCCAATCTCTATATAATATTGTATTATTCATTTTTTCTAAAAATCACTTTTTATCTTTTTTCTTCTTTAAGTCCACCGTTCCTATTTTTCCCATTAAATTCATTATTTGATACTGCCTTTTGAGGATATACTGCGACGGTTTTGCGGGATTATATTTACGGGGGTTTGGCAGACAAACCGCAATGAGAGCCGACTGTGATTTCGACAGGGCGGACGCCGACGCCCTGAAATAATGCTTTGCAGCGGCTTCGACACCATATATCCCATTTCCTGTTTCGATCACATTCAAATAAACTTCCATGATACGTTCTTTCGACCAAAATAATTCGATCAACAGGGTGAAATAGGCTTCGAGCGCTTTCCTCGCATACGAACGTTTCGGCCACAAAAATACATTTTTTGCCGTCTGCTGACTGATAGTACTCCCTCCCCTCAAACGCCGACCTTTCTTATTTTCATTCATCGCTTTTTTTATATCATCAACAGAAAAACCACTGTGTTGCATAAAAAGGTTATCTTCGGACGCAACAACCGCCCGAATCATCATGGGAGAAATATTTCCTATTTTTACCCATGTCTTTTTGTTTTGAAGTATTTTCCCGTTTTTCAAGGCCTCAATCGATCGGATGGCCATCAATGGTGTGTAGTACACAGGAGCAAACCTGTAAATAATCACGGATAAAACGCTCAGCAAAAACAAAACAAGAATGACGTTGCGCAGAAATCTTAAAATACGGCAGAACATAATATTAAATGTGATTTAAATCAATTTGAAACGAAGGCGCCAGCATCCGTCGGTATAATTGTGGCTGACGATTTGAAAAATACCTATTTCCGATGTGTTTTCGACATGATCTCCAATGCAGGGACAGGCGTCGTAATCGCCCACACGGACAATACGCAACGTCTCGGGAACATCTTTGGGTAATTTGGAAACATCCAACACTTCCGCCGCTACTTCTTTTTGCAAGTATTCAATCGTGACAGGCAAATGTTGTTGAATAACTTCATTTACGCAATATGCTAATTCTTCTACCTGTTCGGGAACAGGTTCTTTCGGCAGGAGATAATCGCATCTCGATTTTTTACGTTCGATATGCGTACTTTTCGATCGCTCACAGGCAAACATGCGCACCATTGTCCTGTTCAAAATATGCTCACAAGTGTGCATCGGCGGGTAATATGATTTTTTCGGCGGGTTCCGTTCCATTTCTTAACGTTTTAAAAGTTCGGCAAAGATAGTGATTTACAAATTCAGCATCAACAAATCTCGCCATTTACGGGACAACTACATCCTTTCAGCGGTTGACTGTTAGTGGCCGAAACTCTTCCTAACTTCCATTCAACAAAGAACTATTTCCGCCCAAATTTTGAGGTTTAAATTTTATATTCTACTTTTACACAGTCTATATATTTGATTTTTTCAACAATAAAATACATAGTCTGTCTACTTAATTTTTTCGACAATAAAACAACTTTATAATTATGTCTATAAACAAAGCAATTTTAGTTGGACACGTAGGGAAAGACCCTGAAGTGCGCTATTTGGAAAAGAATGTTGCGGTGGCGAATTTTACGTTAGCGACAACAGAAAGAGGTTTTACTATGCAAAACGGCACCGTTGTACCCGACCGTACCGAGTGGCATAACATCGTAGCTTGGAGAGGTTTGGCCGAAATGGCCGAAAAGTACATCAGAAAAGGTACACAGCTCTATGTGGAAGGAAAAATTCAAACGCGCTCGTGGGAAAAGGAGGGAATTAGACGCTATACCACCGAAATTTATGCGGATACGATTCAATTGCTGGGACGAAAATCCGACAATCAGGAGAATGCTCCCTCCAATGTTTCTTCAAACGTTGTTGCAGAACCTGAAGCATCCGAAGTCTCGGCTGAAGACGATCTGCCGTTCTGAAAAAATAAACCTGCAAGACGAAATCGTCCTGCAGGTACTCTTTTATATCTAATCGTTTTGATGGTTCGGAGAGCGTTGTTACTTTATTCGCACAGCCATTCGTCCATCGCTCTTGCTGCTTTTCGTCCGTCGCCCATCGCTAAAATCACCGTCGCACCACCACGCACAATGTCGCCTCCTGCAAATATCATCGGAACGGCCGATTGCATTGTCTCCTGATGTACCACAACCGTCCCCCATTTGCTGACTTCAAGACCCTGAATGGATTGCGGTACTAACGGATTCGGAGAGACACCTACACTCACAATTACCTCGTCGACATCTATCCATTCCGTTTTGCCTTCAAGAGGAACGGGTGATCGTCGCCCCGACCGGTCAGGCTCGCCCAATACCATTACTTGTAACAACATCTGTGTTACACGACCGCTTTCGTTTCCGCGATATTCGACCGGATTGCGCAATGTCATAAATTCGATGCCCTCTTCTTTCGCGTGTTTCACCTCCTCTAAACGGGCGGGCATCTCTTCTTCCGAACGACGGTACACAATCATAGCCCGCTCCGCACCTAAACGCTTGGCTGTGCGCACCGAATCCATCGCTGTATTCCCGCCTCCGATAATCGCTACATTTTTCCCTCTCAAAACAGGCGTATCCGAATCGTCGGCGGCGGCATCCATCAAATTGACGCGCGTAAGATATTCGTTCGCAGACATGACACCGACCAAATTCTCACCTTTTATGTTCATGAAGCGAGGTAAACCTGCGCCGCTTCCGACAAAAATACCCTTGTAACCGTCTTCTTTCAAATCGTCAATGGTGATGGTTTTGCCGACAATGCAGTTGTTGATAAATTCAACTCCTATCGCACGCAGATTGTCGATCTCAATGTCGACAATGCTGTTCGGCAGACGAAATTCGGGAATCCCGTACTTGAGTACACCCCCTATTTCATGCAACGCTTCAAATACTGTCACACGGTAGCCGCGCTTTGCCATCTCGCCGGCAAAAGATAATCCGGCAGGCCCCGAACCTACAACTGCTATTTTTGTCCCGTTGGAAGGCGCAATGTCGGGAAGGGAGATATTGCCGCTTTCTCTTTCGTAATCGGCCGCAAATCGCTCCAGATAGCCGATAGCAACCGCTTCTTTTTTCATTTTTAAATGGATGCAGCGTGCTTCGCACTGTTTCTCCTGAGGACAAACACGACCGCAAACCGCAGGTAGAGCTGACGTCGCTTTCAACGTTTTGGCCGCCGACAGATAATCACCTTTTTCAATCTGTTTGATAAACTTGGGGATGTGTATACCGACAGGACAACCGTCCATACAACTCGGATGGGCGCAGTCTAAACAACGCTGCGCTTCCTTTGTCGCCTGCTCGACGCTTAAACCCAGATTGACTTCTTCCTTGTTATGGCTTCGGTAGTCGGGGGCCAACTCCGGCATCCGGACACGGGGAATGGCGCTTCTTTCTTTCGCTTTCAACGCTTCGCGTAATGCGAGCCGCCACGCTTGCGCTCTTTCTTCTGAATGATTCATTTCGTCTGTCATTATATTGCCGAAAAATTAATAACTTCCTTCATTGTGTTCCACGATCGGGTACTTCATCATTGCGTCCTGTTCCAGTTGCCTGTATCCGCCCAGCCGCATCAGCATTTCGTCGAAATCCACTTCGTGTGCGTCAAATTCGGGGCCGTCGACGCAGACAAACTTTGTCTGCCCACCTACAGATACCCGACAGGCGCCACACATACCTGTTCCGTCGACCATGATCGTATTCAGGGAGGCGATGGTAGGGATGTGATGTTGCTTTGTCAGCAGGCTGACAAATTTCATCATCACGGCGGGACCTATCGTGACGCAGAGGTCTATTTTTGCGCGTCGGATCAGCATCTCGATACCGTCGGTGACCAATCCACGGTGGCCGTATGAGCCGTCGTCGGTCATCACAACGACTTCGTCGGAATGAAGGCGCATCTGCTCTTCGAGGATGATCAACTGCTTTGTCCTTGCCGCCAATACTGTTATGACGCTGTTTCCTGCGGCTTTCAACGCGGCGACAATCGGTAACATCGGCGCTGTGCCTACGCCGCCACAAGCGCATACAACCGTACCAACATATTCGATATGTGTCGCTTTACCCAGTGGGCCGACCAAGTCGGTGATGCGATCGCCTTCGTTCAGCGCACAAAGTTTTGCGGACGAAACGCCTGTCTGTTGGACAACTAACGTAATCGTCCCCTTTTGGGGGTTGGCGTCGGCAATCGTCAACGGGATACGCTCGCCCCGCCGACCGACACGCACTATTACAAAATGACCCGCTTTGCGGGCTTTCGCAATCAAAGGCGCTTCGACTTCAAACTTTACGACGCTCTTTGAAAAATACTCTTTACTGATGATTTTGTTCATAGAGATAGCTTTTTTAAAAACAATCGGGCAAAAGTAGTAAAAAAACCTGCAACAAAATTCAGTCAAATGTGTTATTACCGCGAAGAACGACATTCGTCATTCATTTGTGAACATCACCGGCTGTGCGTCTACCATTGACACGCCATACTATAAACCATTAAATTTACACATTATGAAGCAGTCAACCCGTTTGACATTGATTATTTTCGTCCTTAGCTTTATTGTTTACATTGTTTTCCGGATCTGTTTTGCTCATGTGGTCGAGACGCCCGTAGCGCCGGCCGAACTACTTTTGGTAGGAGCGCCGCTATCGATATTGTACGCCGTCGGCGCCCGCTACCTGATCGGACTGACGTTGAATCCGTTGCTCTGCTTTTTGGAATCAAAAGACACAGTTGTACCCGATTTCACCAACAAGATCGCCATCACGTATGAAGTAGAAGACGACGAATTTTCGCTCGAGGCGATGAGACTCAAGTTAGAGAAGATGAAGTACGTCACCACTTTTTTCGACAAAGAGAGAAAGATCCTGAAATTCCACTCACGTCTCCACCTCAGTTGCGTAACATGCGTTGGCGGGAGCATCGTCTACGACAAGAAAAACCGTTCGATAGACGTTGTCTGTTTCCCCTTCTACCGCTACGTCGGACGGGCGATAAAACGAACGGCAAAAACAACCGACCATATCGAACACATCCTCCACCCCGATTGAAACAGCATACCGAATTACCCAAAAACAGACGATTCCGGAAGTTACACTTGTTAAATCCGAAATTTATCGTATCTTCGCGGCGGTTTTCATTATATTTGAATTTAAATTTCGGATGGTTAGATATGAAGAATCGTTAGAGACACTTTTCACTTTCGCTAAAAGTAAGGGCGGGGTGAAAGGTGATTCATATCTTCACAATTACCACCGACAGTGTCCTGCCCCTGAAAAGGCAGGACTTTTTTATGTCACGATCGTCGTCCATACCCGCCGTTGTCAATTGCCGGAAGCCCCACACCCGCTGTCGGTCGATTGCACGACAAGGCAGAAAAACAAAGAAAAACCGGCATGAAAACAAATCGCCCCCCCCTCCCAATCGACTCAGAATCAACGATGACTTTATCCTCCATCCGTCTACCCGGCATCGACGTCAATCGTCCGCTCATCATTGCAGGCCCGTGTAGCGCCGAAAGCGAAAAACAAGTAATCGACACCGCCACAGCGCTCGCCACAAAAGGTATCAAGATCTTCAGAGCCGGCATCTGGAAACCCAGAACAAAGCCCGGAGGATTCGAAGGCATCGGCATCGACGGCCTCAAATGGCTCCGAAAAGTCAAAGTCGAAACCGGCCTCTATACGGCAACCGAAGTAGCCACCGCAAAACACGTCACGGAAGCGTTGCGATACGGCATCGACATCCTCTGGACAGGCGCAAGAACCACCGCCAATCCGTTTGCCATGCAAGAGATTGCGGACGCCCTTGTTGGCGTCGACATTCCCATACTGGTCAAAAACCCGGTCAGCCCCGACTTAGATCTATGGACGGGCGCCATCCAGCGGCTCTACAATGCGGGGATACGGCGGATTGCGGCCGTCCATCGCGGATTTAGCGCCTTCGACAAAAAAGTATACCGAAACGTTCCCCAATGGCACATTCCGATAGAGCTACGTCGACAAATACCGGCTATGTCCATCCTGTGCGACCCAAGCCATATCGGAGGTAAACGGGAATTGATTGCTCCTATCGCCCAGCAGGCAATGGATCTGAATTTCGACGGATTGATGATCGAATCGCACTGTAACCCCGACAGCGCACTGAGCGATGCGGCACAACAAATTACGCCCCATGCGCTCGGCCTGCTCCTCGACAGCCTTATCATACGCAATCCCGGTCGGGAGACCGAAAATCTGCTGAATCTCCGCAAGCAAATCGACAGCATCGACAGCGAACTGCTCGAATTGCTGGCACGAAGAATGGACATATCCTCCGAAATCGGCCGCTACAAAAAAGAACATAACATGCCCGTTTTCCAGGAAAAAAGATACGGCGAACTGCTCGAAAAGCGTGTCCTGCAAGCGGAAGAAATGGGTATGAGTCATCGGTTCATCCGGTCGCTGCTGGTGGCGATACACGAGGAATCGGTACGTCTCCAAATAGACATCATCAATCAATGACCCTCATCCGGTATACCTGCCGTTGTTCCTTTTCGGCGGTCTTCCTTAAAGAAAGCGAAAAGCAAGTAGGGGTAGAAATTTCTCTCACGCCACAGCCCACCTTTGGCGTCATCCTTAAAGAAAGAGAAAGAGAATTAGGGGGGGGAAGTCTCCCCCTCGCTTCAGCCGCCTACGGCGTCTTCCGCTACCCCCTCTGCGGGGCTCTGCCCCGCAACGCCCCGAAAGACAGTGGTGAAATAGTGATTCGTGTTTAGCGATTAGTGTTTAGTGTTTAGTGTTTAATTATTAAACATCGCGAACCGGCAAATCACTAAAAACAGTGTTTAGCGATTAGCGATTAGTGTTTAGTGTTTAGTGTTTAATTATTAAACATCGCGAACCGGCAAATCACTAAAAACAGTGTTTAGCGATTAGCGATTAGCGATTCGTATTTAGTGTTTAATTATTAAACATTGCGAACCGGTAAATCACTAAAAACTAATCACTAAAAACTAACCACTAACCACTAATCACTATAAAAATTGCACCCCTCCGACACGATAAATGATAAAACGGCATCGCCACGCCGTCTTCCCCCATTTAACTTTTACGGAATAATTCCACTAATCGGGTGATTATAACTCGGTTATAGGTGACTATTATTCAATTTTAGGCGACTATAATTCAATTTTAGGCGACTATAATTCAGTTTTAGGCGACTATAATTCAGTTTTAGGCGACTATAATTCAATTATAGGCGACTATAATTCGGTTTTAGGCGACTATAATTCAATTATAGGCGACTATAATTCAATTTTAGGCGACTATAATTCGGTTTTAGGCGACTAAAATTCAATTATAGGCGACTATAATTCAATTATAGGCGACTATAATTCAGTTATAGGCGACTATAATTCAATTTTAGTCACCTAAAATTTAGTTTTGGTTGACTGTCAATTAATTTTAGTTACCTATAAACACATTTCAGTAGACTATAGTTTAATTCAGGGCGACTATAATTCAATTCCGGGCGACTATAATAAGATGATAGTCAGCTATAACAGAATTATAATCACCCGATTAGTAGCATCATTCCGTAGAAGTTGAATAAGGGAAGACGGCGTGGCGATGCCGTTTTATCATTTATCGTGTCGGAAGAGTGCAATTTTTATAGTGATTCGTGATTCGTGTTTAGCGATTAGTGATTAGTTGTTCGCCTGCCGTTAGAATTAAGAAGAGACGCGCTCAATTTAGCGATTAGTGATTAGTGATTTGCCGGTTCGTCATGTTTAATCATTCATCACTAATCATTCATCACTAAACACTAATCGCTAAATAGCTCCCCCCGCTCGCGCAGGCTTGTAGCCTGTGTGTTGGTCGGAACGAGCAATAAAAAAATATGAGCCGAAAATATAAATTTCAAAAACCGGAAGGTATTTATTTTGTAAGTTTTGCCGTAAAGGGCCGGATTGACGTATTCATTCGTAATGAATATAGGAATCCCGATTGATAGTTTCTTATTGTCAAAGGAATAAAGGTTTGGAGATAGTTGCCCTGTGTATAATGGTTGATTATGCGGGAGAGCAAGGGTTGTTAAGCATTATTTTGATAGAATGAGTTTTTTGCTTTTCAAGCAAGGCACGGATGGATATCCGCGCCGGCGGGGGATTAGTTTTACTGAGTATTTTGCAATTATCCATTGCTATAAATAGCACGTTTGGCAATTTATTTTTAGATTAAATAACGCCAAACGTGCATTCTTTTTTAGAAGCTACGGACAGTTGTATTGACAGTTACTTCATCGTCTGTTATTGTTATTTCATACCGCTCAGCCAATAAAATTCCATTTGTAAAATAGTCAAACTCGTGACCTACAATGTTATTGTTTTGTTTAAATCTCAGGTAGAATCCTCCGTCTGAATTTGGTAGTTCATTCTGGAATAAAACCGTACTAATCGAGGCGCCGGATTGAACAGTATTCAGATCTATCGAATCTAGTAGTACTTTACCAACTTCCACATATAGCTTAACCTCAGACAGTTCATATTGGGATTTATTTGAAATATCAAAGCTGGCACTATAATCACTCCTAAAACTACAACTTAATGTTGAGAAAATTATAAATATTATAAATGCTATTTTTTTCATATTCATTTAATCAATAATATAAACAAGATTATATTGTACAGACAGTTACTTTATAGTTACTTCATCGTCTGTTATTGTTATTTCATACTGCTCATCAGACAATAAAGCTCCATTTGAAAAATAGCCAAACTGGCGACCTATAATGTTATTGTTTTGTTTAAATCTCAGGTAGAATCCTCCGTCTGAATTTGGTAGTTGATTCTCGAATAAAACCGTACTAATCGAGGCGCCGGATTGAATAGTATTCAGATCTATCGAATCTAGTAGTGATAAATTTATAGCATCAGCGTACACATATACATATAGCTTAACCTCAGATAGTTCATATTGGGATTTATTTGAAATATCAAAGCTGGCACTATCATCACTCCTTATACTACAACTTAATGTTGAGAAAATTATAAATATTATAAATGCTATTTTTTTCATATTCATTTAGTCAATAATATAAACAAGATTATTAGGATATTTACTTGTATCACTTAAAGTGCTTATTTTTCGAGCAGAATTCACTTTGTTTTTTATAGCTATTACTATTACATCTTCAGAAGGAGCTCTAACCCGTTTTACCTTAAACACACCAACTTTCTCAATCCAAGCTACACTTTCAAAGTACTTTCGACCTTGAATGTTGTTGTGTAAATCCATTTTTTTGTCAAGTTCCCAAAAAGCATCAGTCATCGAACTTGGCTTTTCTGCACCGGTCACGTGTCTATTTGTAAAATCTTCAGCTCTTTCTGTACAATCAGAGATTGCATTTTTATTTTTGTCTTCCCCAATATATTTGCAGATTAACACATTCCAAAGCGCATGACGAAAGGCATCTGCTTTATCACTCACTCTTTTTGATTCAGGATAATTAGATTTTGTCAGTGAATCTGCTTTATCAGAGGCTTTTCTAATTGGCGAAACCAATGCCGGGTGCCAAACTAAATACCAAAACTCCAAAGTATTTACGCCAGATCCCAAATAATCATCTGAACTTGAACTTGAGGAAACTTTAAATGCTCCGGTGTTTGATTTGGACTCGGTTTTAGTTAATTCTTGTACCAAATCATATCTAACTAAAGAAGTATAGAAACTATCAACAACATTGATATTCTCAACTATTTCATCTGAACTTAAATCAGGAAAGTTAATCTTTATCTTTTCAATCTCATCTGTAGTCAGACTGTCAAGGTTAGGGTAGTTAATTAAAATACCATCAATAATTCGACTCATTTCGTCCAAAGTAATTCCGGCAGACTCGGAAGACTTAGCTCTCATTAATCCACCTGTGTTATTGGTATAAAATTGATTTTGTAAATCAGATAAACTTAAAGATAAAACTTTTTCATTATAATTGGGAGGTAAATTTACCTTAAAACCTCCAAATTTTACCTCTTCTTGGTTTATAGTTTGTTCGAATTCATTTTTTGGGTTTATAGTTTGTTCGAATTCATTTTTGTCACACGAAGTTAATGTAAATGCCACAAGTGCTACTAAAAAATATACTTTTTTCATATTAAATTTTTATTTGTAAATGCTTCTGGTTTTACAGTTTTTGATAAAGCATTTAAATTTGTAAACTGATTTAAGCACTTTGCCCTGTGATTTTAGGCTTACGAGAGTTTTGTGCTTGTTTTTTCTCCCGCATAAGGTTGAGTTGTTTGTTAACTTACTCGATTTTTTTCATTTTTGATAGTTGTGACTATCTCGTTACCTCCTTTCTTTTTTATTTTTTCTCGGTTTGCCGTCAACTTTGTTTATTGCGGTCACAAAAGTACACAATATATCCATATTCAGGAAATGGTGTGTACTTTTTTTTTACATAATACTTCTCGTTCACTATATACCCCGCTCGCGCAGGCTTGTAGCCTGTGTGTTGGTCGGAACGAGCAATAAAAAAATATGAGCCGAAAATATAAATTTCAAAACCCTGAAGGTATTTATTTTGTAAGTTTTGCCGTAAAGGGCCGAATTGATGTATTTATTCATAATGAATATAGGAATCCCGATTGATAGTTTGTCTTATTGTCAAAGGAATAAAGGTTTGGCGATAGTTGCCCTGTGTATAATGGTTGATTATGCGGGAGAGCAAGGGTTGTTAAGCATTATTTTGATAGAATGAGTTTTTTTCTTTTCAAGCAAGGCACGGATGGATATCCGCGCCGGCGGGGAGGCGCTGTTTAGTGTTTAGTGATTAGTGATTAACGATTAATTGTTAAACATGGCGAACTTGCTAATCACTAATCACTAAACACTAATCACTATAAACACTGTCTTACGGGGCGTTGCGGGGCAGCGCCCCGCAGAGGGGTTAGCGGAAGACCGCCAACGGCGGGCTGAAGCGAGGGGGAGACTTCCCCCACCTCCTTCTCTTTCTCTTTCTCTTTCTTTCGTTGAATACGGCCGAAACTTCAACCACCGGTCAAAGTGTGATTTGCGGAATAGAACAAAAAAATCTACTTTTGCAACCCCATTCTACGGCAATACGCCGTAACGTGTGCTTGAATACCACGTAAAAAACAAGATGAAATGAAAAAACAAGTCTCTGTCGCCTTTATGGCCTGCGGGTTACTTTTCACTACCTGCCTCATTATTGCTAATATCGTTGAACAAAAACTTATTACGATCGGAAATGTACAGGCTACCGCCGGATTGCTGATCTTCCCGGTTTCCTACGTTATAAATGATCTGATCGCCGAAGTCTGGGGATTCAAAAAAGCTCGACTTATTATCTGGTACGGATTCCTGATGAACTTTCTGGCTGTCGGCATCTTCCAACTGAGTATGCTGCTGCCCGCTTCGCCCGACTTTGTACACGAAAACGCATTCAACCTGGTACTCGGCAGTACCCTCCGAATCACAACGGCAAGTTTTGCGGCGTTCCTCTGCGGCTCTTTCCTGAACGCTTACGTGATGAGCAAAATGAAAATCCTGCAACGCGGAAAAGGTTTCTCGCTCCGAGCTATCGTCTCGACGATTCTCGGCGAAGGCGGCGATTCGATGATCTTTTTTGTCACCGCTTTCTATGGCGTCGTCCCGCCGAAAAGCCTCGTCCTGCTGGTGCTCACCCAGACGGCGATGAAAACTGCTTACGAAATCATCGCCCTGCCGGTGACAAATCTTATCGTGAAAAAAGTCAAGCAAATCGAACAAACCGATGTGTATGATTACGCCGTTTCCTACAATCCTCTGAAAATTAAAGACGTCTGATAAACGCCGATACCTCGTATTGCTGCCGACCTTCTCCCGAAAATTGACAATCCGTCAACATTTCAGGTGATTGTCGCTTAACGCCGACCGGTATTTCGCAATTTGTAAGAAAAAATGCGCCGGTGTTTGATAATCCCGCCTTTATTGCTATCTTTCGCCGTTTTTTTAAAATCAGATGTTCAATAACATAAACAATCAATTACAATGGAAAAAATCGGTACGAACGACGTTATCGACTGGGCTAAACAGTTTCTCAAACAAGCCGGCGATGAACTGACCCCCGAAGAAGTGAAGGAACAACAAAAGTATGCTTCACTGGTACAAACACCCGACAGTAAAACCTTCCTGTCGAAAATGCTCGACGAGTCGTCTCAAATCAGAGACGATGTGAAACTGAACAGACGTGTCAGAGATATTATCAGGGAATACGGTATCCCTGATTTTTTTAATCCGACCGACAGGCTGCTTATCAAACTCTATATGCTGTGCGGCTATTGGTTTCCGCATATCGCTATGCCGATTCTGAAAAAAAAAGTACGCAGTCAAACCAATAAAATCATCATCTCGGAGGAACGACCGAAATTAACCCGACACCTGTCGGGACGATGGAAAAGCAATATCGGTCAGAATGTTAACCTGCTTGGAGAGGTCGTGTTGGGCGACAACGAGGCGCGTCACCGCTATGAACACTATCTCGAAGCGCTGAAAGAACCGGATATAAACTATATCTCAATAAAAATATCGGGCATCTATGCCCAAATTCATCCGCTGAGCTATGAGCAGAATAAAAAAGAACTTTGTGAACTGGTTGCCAATATCTATCGCACAGCAATTGCCAATCCCTATACCGACCATAACGGCGTGAGCCGCCCCAAATTTGTTAATTTGGATATGGAAGAATACAAGGACGCCGAATTGACAATCGATGTCTTCCTCGAAGTGATGGGAAGATCCGAATTTAAACACTATAACGGCGGACTTGTCATTCAGGCCTACCTTCCCGATGCGTCGAGCTTTCAGCAACGGTTGCTCGACTTTGCAAAAAAACGTCTTGCCGACGGAGGCGCACCACTCAAAATGCGTCTTGTGAAAGGCGCCAACCTGCAAATGGAAACGGTTGTCTCGTCGTTGAAAGGCTGGTCGAACCCCGTCTACCGGACGAAAGTGGAAGTTGACGCCAATTACCTGCATATTCTGGATGTGGCGCTGGAACCCGAAAACAGTAAAGCCTGTCATGTGGGAGTGGCGTCGCACAACTATTTCAGCATTGCCTACGCACACCTTCTGGCAGAAAAAAACGGCGTGTCGGAATACGTGACCTTTGAAATGCTCGAAGGAATGGCCAACAACCTGCCGCGCGTCATGCGTAAACTGAAAAAACAAATCATCCTCTATACGCCCGTTGTACGCGAGAAACAGTTCCTGAACGCCATTTCCTACCTTGTCCGCCGACTCGACGAAAATACGGGAAAGGACAATTTCCTGAGCTATACCTTCAACCTGAAACTTGACAGTCCGCAGTGGAACTTTTTGGCGGAACAGTTTCTGGAAGCCTGTAAAATCAAAGATACCGTCCGGAAAGAACCGTTCCGGACACAGGACAGAACCCAAAAACCGGTTCCGGTCAACGACATAAACGTGTTTGAAAACGAACCGGACACCGATTTGGATTTACCCCGAAACAGGCAATGGGCGCTGGATGCTTTGAAAAAATGGGAAACACAGGTATCGCCCGAAAATTTTGTGATACCGGTACAGGTTGGCCAACAAGAGTTCGTCACCCCGCACAAGAAAATATATTACGACCGTAGTCGGAACGACGAAGTGGCTTTTTGCGAAGTCAATCAATCGACATCGGAGCAGGTGAAAGAAATCATAGCCATCGCCGAAAAGGACGCTTCCGGCTGGCGCAAAACAACACTCGCAGCGCGAAACGAACTGCTGCATAAAGTTGGCGACAATTTGAGCGCCAAACGGGGCGATCTGATTGGATGTATGTCGGCCGTCACCGGCAAAACCTTTATGGAAGGCGATGTGGAAGTTTCGGAAGCAATCGACTTCACCCGCTTCTATCCCATCACGATGCGGCAGTTTGAAGAGATGGAAACGGTCTCGTATCGTCCGAAAGGTATCATACTGGTCATACCGCCCTGGAATTTTCCGTTGGCCATTCCGGTCGGAGGCGTCTGTGCGGCGTTGGCAGGCGGGAATACCGTCATTTTGAAACCGGCCACAGTTGCGTTTCCGGTAGCATGGGAATTTGCAAAATGTTTCTGGGACGCCGGAGTTCCGAAAGACGCCCTGCAAGTTGTCTGTACGGCCGACAGAACATCTCTGACTTATCTGACATCTCATCCGTCGGTCAAACACGTGATTTTGACAGGTGGAACCGATACGGCTTTCCGTCTGCTGGAAACGTCGCCGCGAACACCGCTTTCGGCCGAAACAGGCGGTAAAAATACCATTATCGTCACCGGAAACGCCGATCAGGACCATGCGATACAAAACATCGTGACATCTGCATTCAGCAATGCCGGACAAAAATGTTCGGCCTGTTCGCTGCTGTTGCTCGACAAGAAAATCTATTTCGACGAAACATTCAAATCGAAACTGAAGGATGCGGTATTGAGCCTGCGTACGGGAAGCGTTTGGGATACGATGAACATCGTCGGCCCGATGATCGATAATAACAATGAAAAGCTGATTCATGCGATTGAAAACCTTGAACCGGGCGAATCGTGGTTGGTTGCGCCCGAATTTTTGGATGAGAAAAAATACATCCTTCGTCCGACCGTCAAATGGGGTGTGAAACCGGGCAGCTTTACGTTCAAAAATGAACTGTTTGCGCCGTTATTGGGAGTGGTTTGCGTAGAAGATTTACAACAAGCCATCGACTTTTCAAACTCTTCGGAATACGGTCTGACCGCCGGTTTGCAGACGCTGGATGAAGAGGAACGCAAGATTTGGAAAAACAGCATCAAGGCGGGCAATTTGTATATCAACAGAGGCATAACAGGTGCAATTGTACGCCGTCAGCCTTTCGGCGGCATGAAACGGTCGGCGTTCGGCGGCGGACTGAAAGCCGGAAGTCCGAATTATGTCGGTTCGTTTGTTGAATTCAAAGAAAGCGCATCATTACCCGTTATCGAAAAAATAAATCCGTCTCCGCTGCACAGCCTGTTGTCGAACAAAAACGAACAGTATCGTCTCAACTTTGCCTACGAGCGTTGTATCGACGCATGGAAGACCGAGTTTTCGCTCGAAAAAGACGTCAGCCGAATCTATGGCGAGGAAAACCATTTCCGCTATTTGCCGTTGAAAAACATTGGTTTTCGGGTGGAAGAAGACGATGCTTTGGTCGATGTGCTGATAGTCATGCAGGCGGCATATATGGCCAAAACCCCGATGACAATAAGTCTTTCGGGCGACAACAAGCATAAAAAAGCGATTGAAAAAGCGGTGGCGGAACTCACGGGTATCAACATCAAACAGCAGGGTATGGATGCGTTCATCAAAGAAATGAGTCTGTATGAGCGGATAAGAACCTGTTCACCCGATTTGCCGGATGGTTTCTTTGCAGAAGCGGCAAAGCTGGGAAAGCATATCGCATATCATAAACCGCTGGTTGAGGCTCGCATCGAACTGCTGCATTATTTGAAAGAACAAAGTATTTCGTTTGAATACCACCGCTACGGAAGTATTTTCGGAAATTGAATTAATGGTTAGTGTTTAGGTGATTAATGATTAGCCGGCTCAGCAATGGGCCGGTTTTTTTACGCCATTACCTGAACGGTGAAGCTTGTGCTGTTCCTCTTCGTTTAACGGCCTCCCCCCGAACAGCCAATGTCATTCGGTTAAGGATTAAATAGCTCTTTCAGCCCTTGGCGTCTACCTTGAAGAAAGAGATAGATAAAAATAATTAGGGGGGGGAAGTCTCCCCCTCGCTTCAGCCGCCTACGGCGTCTTCCGCTACCCCCTCTGCGGGGCTCTGCCCCGCAACACCCCGTCCTGTACTCCATGATGTCCCGTATCCTGTACTCCATGACACCCCGTACCGACGGTGGGGGGAAATTTGTGCCGTCAGGCACAAATTGTAGCGGAAGAAGGAGGGATGGTTCAGTAATTATTTTATAATCAGACTGAGGTCTTTTTCCACTGCCAGCCGCCGCATATTGAGCAGCGCGTAACGCATCCGCCCCAAGGCGGTATTGATACTGACGTCGGTTTTTTCGGCGATTTCTTTAAAGCTAAGCTCTTCAAAGAAGCGCATCCTGACGACAGATTGCTGCGAAAGTGGCAAAAAGTCAATCAGATGTACAACGTCGGCAAACACCTGCTCGTTTGAGATGATGTCTTCAATGCTTTTTTCGGACAATTGCGCGTTGTTTATCACATCGGATTCGCTGCTATCGACTGCAAATGTTTTCTCGTTCTTTTCCTTTCTGAAATAGTCAATAATCAGGTTATGCGCAATACGATTGATCCACGCTAAAAATTTACCCGATTCGGTATACTTTCCCTGCTGTATCGTACTGATGGCTTTGATAAAAGTATCTTGAAAAATATCTTCTGCAAGTTCCTGTTTGCGTACAATCAAAAAGATATAAGTATATATCTTCGACTTATACCGCTCCAGTAAAATTTCAAAGGCTTTATTATTTCCCGATTCATATAATTTAACCAGCTTTTCGTCGGTTAATTGATACAAGTGTTGCATATTCTTCTTACTTATTGGGTTTAAGTAGATATAGGCAATAGGCAGATTGGGGTTTTAAAGTTAATTATTATTTGGCGGTGCAAATATAACAAAACCTTTAAGGAAATCAAATTTTATTTTGCAGAAAATAAAAGAAGTTGATTCTTTTGGCAAAATAAGTGGTGCTGCCTATCGTTTCTTTTATCGAACGATACAATCACTCCACCCATAAAACCAACCCTTTAAGATATTCTCCTTCGGGATGATAGATATTAACAGGATGGTCGGCCGACTGGCTCAATTGATGCAAAATGCGGACGTTTCGCTTTGTTTCGGCGGCAGCGCTGAAAACGGCCATGCGAAATTGGTCTTTTGTAACGATTTGCGAACAGGAAAAGGTGAATAAAATGCCGCCCGGCGTTATTTGCTCAAATGCTTTTACATTCAATCTCTTGTAGCCTTTCAGCGCATTTTTCAGTGCGCTCCGGCGTTTGGCAAACGCCGGCGGGTCCAGTATTATCAAATCATAATCGGTTTTGTTAGCGGCAAAAAACTTGAAAGCATCTTCGGCAAAAGCCTTGTGACGGTTGTCGGATGGATAGTTCAGCGCGACATTCGCATTTGTCAGCTCAATGGCTTTTGCCGAACTGTCAACAGAATGTACCAGTTTGGCATTTCCACGCATGGCATAAACCGAAAATCCGCCTGTGTAGCAAAACATATTCAATACGGATTTACCGCCCGAATACCGCTCCAATAGAGAGCGATTGTCGCGTTGATCAACAAAAAAGCCTGTCTTTTGTCCTTTCAGCCAATCGACATAGAACAATAATCCGTTCTCTTTGGCGGTGTAATCATTATCCGGCTTGCCGGAAACATATCCGTCTTCGGGATGGATGTCGGCTTTGAACGGAAGCGTTGTCGAGGACTTGTAGTAAATGTTCTTGACACCGTCAACCGTGTCGAGAATGGCTTGTGAAAGCATCTCGCGAATATTGTGCATACCAATCGAATGTGCCTGCACGATAGCCGTTTCGTTATACACATCAACAATCAACCCCGGCAGACTGTCGCCTTCGCCATGCACAAGCCGGTACATGTTGTTTGTTTCGCTTATCAGGCCGATTGCTTTGCGAAGCTCCCATGCACGTTTTATTTTCCCTGCCCAAAACCGAAAGTCAACCGGAACATCTTCAAACGAAACAATTCTGACGGCAATACTCCCGATTTGATAATGCCCAATGCCTAAAAATTGCTTATCCTCTGAATACAGCGCGACCAATTCGCCTTCTTCCGGATTGCCTTCGATGGATTGTATCGCCCCCGAAAAAATCCATGGATGAAAACGTTTGACACTTTCTTCTTTTCGTGCCTTGAGAATTATTTTTATCATCAATATGTTGTTGGTTTGTTTTTTTTTGCTGCCTGTTCCTGTTCCAACGCGATATTAAAAAGCAATTTTTCGATTTGTTTCTTTGTAAGTTTTTCCGATTGCATCAATTGCAGGTAGATACGCAGGCATGCCCACGCATCGGTAGCCGCATAGCATTTTTGCGATTCGGTCAGTCGATCGTTTTCCCAATTGCTTAGTTGTTGCGACTTGGATATTTTTCTGTCGAAAATAATCGCATATATTCTTTGCAGGCCGAGTTCCAAAATACCGTAGCTTTGCACAATATTCTGAATATCCACAAAATTCGCAGGTTTAAACGCATGACGCCCACGCAGGCCGTTAAAATCGTCTCGCAGGGAAAGTCCTATTTTTTTTATTGATTTATCGCCCAAATAGTTGCTCAAAAGGGGAGGCAGTCCCATTTTATTTAACCGAAAAAGAAAACAAACATCCGGCGTGGAAATCTGAACGAGCGAAACCCTGTATTTGAGGCCTTTCCGGAAAGAAGGTTTTGTTTCCGTATCGAAGCCCACTTCGGGGAATTTTTTCAGATACTGTATGGCGCTCTCCACTTTCTCCTCCTTCTCAACAACCACAATCTCGCCTTTAAACGCTTCTATTTCCAATCGGTTTACCTCTTCTTTTGTAATTTTTGTTTTGAACATGGTCTGATGATTTATAAATGTGAGACAAAAACGTTAATCTTCGTTCATGTAATCGAAAAACTTATTGCGGTTAATAGCCTGATCCGCATGAATAGACTCATCATCCTCTTGTCCGAAAGAATCCTTGTGTCGCAATTCATGCAGCGCCCTGAGTGAGCTTAAAAGTTTGGCGCCCCAATGCTCCGAGAATGTATCCAGGCAGCAAGCGAGCGCATCATTCATAATATCGGTTTCGCCTGTTTGGTAGTTAGCTGCAAAATCTTTCAATTCCTGATACACGTCGGACAAATTTTCGGAAACAAAGACAGCAATTGGCGTGTCGCTGTATGGCATATCGGGATGAAAAGTTTCCAGATAAGTATCGTCGGCGCCCAGAAGTTGCTCCAACTGCCCACATACGAACAGGTAATCATCTTCTGTCACAAAGCGCTGCACCTCATCTTCAAAAATAGTTTCGGGTCGTTCGATAACCGAGACTTTAAAATAAAGCAACGGCAATAGTTTGACCGATTGGCAAATAAAATCTTCTTTCGGAAGTTCAATAGCTCTTTCAAAAAATAGGCATATTTCTGCCGCAACGGTAACAAATTCTATCACATTTGAGCTATAAACTATATGATTGGGTAGTTGTTCCATATTCATTTCAGTCTTAAAAATAAGATTACAAATGTATAAAAAATAATTATTAGAAACCAGTGATTAATGCTCGGCGTGACAAACAAAATCGTAAAACGGTGGTACATAAGTTATTTATGAACTATGAGAGATTAATATTTATCTTTTCTAAGAAAACGATACTACCTAAATAGTACTTTCAAATCTTTACACAACGCTATTTTGCCAGTTAATTCAACGTTAAAACTTTTACGTTTTCTATTTTTCTACCCACACCCAACCCTTTCTGCGCTAATTGCTGTAACATCATAGTATCAACTCATAATGCGCAATTACCCTTTCAGCAAAATTTTCAACGAAGATAGAAGCAGTGGTTATGCGGAAAAGTTTTTTCTATTGATTCAATTTAATAACTTCAGAACTCTTGACCACTTTCAAGTTAAAATGTCAAAATCTAAATTCACCGAAAAATGTATACATTTGAATGTTATCTCTTTAGTGAAATGCGATGAATCTTACGAGATTCTTATTTACAACAACATCATTGTAATACAGTGATATTGAATAGATGGGGGTTAAGAGTTCCAAATGTCGCTTATTGCATGCATCATTATATCGTTTTCTCGGAGTATAAGGCCCATCTTTTTTACCTCAATATAACAGTGTTTTTCCTAAAAAATCAATCGTATATCATTGTCCGGCAATGGTATATGGATTCCGTAATTACCTTCTTTTAGATCTAATATCAATTATTATAAATTTTCCCTGCAATAATATATATGGTTCGGCTGTATGACGATGTGTCGATGAACGGACAAATTCGCTCCGATTTGTAAAACATTAAGCAAACGCTTTATTAATTAGTTGCACGAGAGGGATTTTTGCAAATGTAAGTAGAAATACTTTTTCATAAAAAACACGTATCCAATTGACAAAACAATTAGTACCATAACAGTGTATAACCATTTGTAATCCGAAAAAACGAATTGGCCAACAACAATCAAAGCTTGCAATATCATATAGATCGAAGATACCAAAATATGAGGAATCTTTAATTCATTTGCCATTATTTGATATGCGTGCTTTCGATGAGCATCGAAAATGTTTTCTTTAAGCATCAGACGATGTATGATAGTTAGAACAGTATCAACACCGTAAATTGCCAATAACAAGATATAACTGAAATCTCTTGTTCTCATTATCAAAAGCCCTAATAAAAATAAGATGATGAAGGCAATAGACATAGCACCTACATCACCGGCAAAGCATTTCGCCTTTTTTCTGAAATTGAAAAAATTAAATACAATCAGCGACAAAGCAACAAAATAAATTAAATCAATATCAACAAAAGCAATTTGATAATCATTAATATACCAAAAAGTAACTATCAGTACGAAACTATATCCTCCTGTTATTCCGTTAATACCATCCATAAAATTATAGGCATTTATAATTCCGGCACAAGTTATCAAGGCTAAAATTGTAAAATACCAAGGTATAGAGAGTAAATTCCATTGGTAAAATAGCAATAGCATTGCCATAAAATGAATGATTAATCTCAATCTCGAAGATTGCGGTCGAATATCATCTGCAAAACTAATACAAGCAATCAAAGTCAGCCCTATAAAAAACCATGCATACTGAAACCCGTTTAACAAAAAGTACAGTAAAACTCCAATATAAAAAACCACTCCTCCACCCCGCAAAGTTATTTTTGTATGGGAACTTCTCTCGTTAGGTTTGTCAATAATGATAAACCTGTCAGCAATGCGAAAATAAAGCAATTCACAGATGAAAAGAATTATAAAAATAAGGGGGTAAATCATTTATTTTCAAAACTTTTTATTGTTAACTCAAAACCTTCTTTTGCCGAAATCGGCATTTTTTCGATTTGCAGGGCAACTTTGATTTTTTCGTTGGAAACAACATAATTTTCGGTTAATTTTCGCAAGCGTTCTGAATTTAACGGCAAATAAAAGATTGTTCCAATTTTTGCAATGAAATTCATAAACTTCGGCGAAAGTGTCCAAATCCTGCTTTTTTTGCCTGAAAAAGCAGCGATTAACTCAATAAGTTCGTTGGTTGAAAGCGTTTCATCATCGGCAACATTATAGATACCCACCGCGATATTTTTTTCAAGCAAATTCTTTATCACAAACGCCATATTGTCAATAAAAGTAAAAGAACGGCGGTTTTCAAACGCTCCGAGCGGGTATGGAATGCCTTTTTTTACAAAACCGTAAAGCAAATTCAGGTTACCCTTATTTCCTCGCCCATGAATCATTGCAGGGCGAAGGATATAAACTATCTTGTCTTTGTTCTTTGTAGCTTGCTCCTTGCTCTGTATATAATTTTCCGCAGCAATTTTGCTCTTGCCATACACACCTTTTGGCGTGGGGACAATATTTTCGGTCAAAAATTCGCCTGTAACGTTTTCTGCAGCCGCTTTGACAGACGAAAAAAAGATAAATTTCTTTGCATTTGATTGCAAAAACCAATCAAAAATTTTTTGTGTTAATCCGAGGTTTATATCAAAATAAACCTTTTCGTCAGCCCTGTTTTTCGTATCATGTGCCTTGCCCGCAAGGTGGATAATTGCACTAATTTCGGGCAAGGTGTCCAAGTCATTCCACGCAAATGTTTTCACGACGCCCTCTTTTTCTGGCGACACAATATCTAAACCATAAATTGTATGTTCTTTTTTCAATGCTTCAACTAAGTTACTGCCTACGAATCCGTGTATGCCAGTAATGAGGATGTTCATAAAAGTTTATTATAATTTTAGAGTCCGCATCTGTGTCCAATCTACGAGTTTGTCTGCATCAAGCAAATTTACAAATTCAAAATCGTCTAACAGATGTTGAAATTTTTTAAAAGAGGTTTTCAAACCGACATAAGATTTGAATTTGCGCATCAAAGGCAAAGTTTCTATCATTGGTTGGTCGGGGTCGAAATCGCGCGTATGAAAATAGGTCATAACATAATCCGTTTGTTTTACCCAGCGTTTTATCAAAAAATAAGGGAACAGACGAAAGAAACCACCGCCCGAAAATACAATGCTTTTGCTCGCGATCTTATGAATATTTATAGGAAATTCCTTTATTTGCGCGCCGTTAGGCAAATGTAAAATAGTAGGTTCCGCTTTGCCGTAACTTTCAAAGCCGCCATAATCGTGAGCCGCAGGAAACAGCGAACAATCATATTCAAAGCCCAATTCCGACAATACTTCCAATGCCCAAATATTTTTTTCTGTTATCGAAAATCCTGGTGCGCGAAAAGCATTGATTTTCTCGCCAATTAAATCTTCAATCAACTTTTTGGATTTTTCTGTATCATTTTTAAACCCCTGTCTATCAAATCGGAAAGAAAGTTCGTGCTGATAAGAATGGCAGCCGATATGATGTCCCGCCGCGTGAATATCGCGTATTACCTGCAGGTGTTTTTCTGCAATCCATCCCAAGCAGAAAAAAGTTGCTTTTTGATTGCGACTTTCCAATTCAGTAAGAATGCGCTCTATTCCTGAATAAATACGAACTTCGTACTTGTCCCAATTAAAATCAGGTGTAATAAAGTCGCAGTTATACCATTCTTCGATGTCGAAGGTTAAAACATGCATTGTTATTTGGATATTAGTATTTCAGATAAGGAACATTACTCTAAATTTGATTCCCGTCGCGCGGGGCAATTTGTTTGACGACTTTTGCCGGTCTTCCTGTGGCTATTGTCCATGCCGGTATATCTTTTGTTACCAGAGAGCCTGCGCCGACAATGGCTCCTTCGCCAACCGTAACACCCGGCAATATAATTGTTCCCATTCCGATCATACATCCTTTTTTCAGCACAATTCGTTTTTTACGATAAGGCAGTGCTGCGGAATCGTCCCCAATATTATAATTATCAATGTTTCTTTGATGGCACAGCAACAGACAGCGGGTTGTTATATGAACGTGGTCTTCAACAGTTATTAAATCCATGTGAGTCATATCTGCCCAAACTTCATAACCGATAAAACAGTCTTTCCCGACTTTCGCACCCATCCAACGCCAAATAATCGGACGGATTTTACGATAGTTCAACGGACTTAATAAAACGGAATACATACAGTATTTCAATAAAAAAGCATTACGGACATGTTTTAATGCGGATTT
>JAIRTG010000122.1 GCA_031255055.1 Prevotellaceae bacterium | reverse complement strand
TTATGCAGTTCTCGAAGAAAAATGAATTTATTTATCAGCCCCACTGGAACGATAATATCGAATACTACAAAGAACAGGACAGGGGCTACGAATACAGGGAAGATTTGTTTGTGCCGGGCCATTTTGAACTGCCGATAAAGAAAGGAGAGTCTGTGATATTTTCGGCGGGGCTGTCCGAAGCAAGTCCGCGAAATTTGGATAAATTGTGGGAAAGCGAATTGGCAAAACGTATCCGCCGGGAAGACATGTACAGTTGCCTGAAAAATTCGGCGCAACAGTTCTATAAAAAAGAAGGAGATAAAATCTTCCTGATGGCGGGCTATCCGTGGTTCACAACAAGGGCGCGTGATCAGTTTGTCGCCTTGCCGGGTTGTACGCTGTGTGCCGGTGGAGAGGCTATTTTTGATTCGATGATGTCGTCGTCCGTGCCCGACGTAGAGCAGTTTTTGGCGGGGAATACCGCCAATGTCACGTTACAGGGAATCGACAAACCCGACGTTTTACTCTGGTTCATCTGGACGGTGCAGCAGTATGCCCGGAAAGTATCTCCGGCCGATGCCGCCGAAAAATACGGGCATTTGGTCGAGAAAATCATTTCGTTTATCCGTAAACAGGCGCATCCGAATCTGCTGCTGCACAACAACGGGCTGCTGTATGTCAACGGCAGGGAAAATCCGGCGACATGGATGGATGCAATCGACGAAGGTATGCCGATAACGCCCCGTACAGGTTATGTTGTGGAAATAAATGCGCTTTGGTACAACGCCCTGAAATTTGCCGCAGAAATGGCCGCTCACTGTCACGATGAGCACAATGCCGACCTGTTGAACTATCGCGCCGAAATATCGAAGGAATCGTTTATCAAAACATTCTGGAACGAACATAATTATTTGTACGATTATGTTGACGGAACGTATAAAGACTATGAAGTTCGTCCGAATATGATTTTTGCGGTAGGGTTGCCCTATTCGCCGCTGGAAAAAAGTCAGCAGAAGAAGATAGTGGACATCGTTACCCGCGAACTGCTAACGCCCAAAGGATTGAGGACGCTCAGCCCCAAAAGCGGTTCGTACCGGCCTGTTTATATCGGCGGACAAAAAGAGCGCGACCGGAATTATCACAACGGCCCGATATGGCCGTGGACGCTTGGCGCTTATGCGACGGCGTATCTGCGCATCTACAAGCAAAGCGGCATCTCGTTTATAGAGCGCATGTTGTTTGGTTTTGAGGACGAAATGAAAGAACTGTGCATCGGAACATTTTCGGAGCTGTTCGACGGCAATCCTCCATTCAAAGGGCACGGCGGTATTTCTTTTGCGATGAATGTAGCCGAAATTTTGCGCATACTCGACATGCTGGCAGCGGCAGAAAACAACGAACTATAACTATCCGTTTTGGTTGATACTAAAAAAAATATATCTATGAAAGCATTAATGTTTGGCTGGGAATTTCCACCGCATATTTTAGGCGGGCTTGGTACGGCGAGCTACGGTTTGACAAAAGGAATGTCGAAACAGGAAGATATGGAGCTGACCTTTGTGATTCCCAAGCCGCACGGCGACGAAGACCAACGTTTTTTAAAGATAATAGGCGCTTGCAACGTGCCTGTCGTATGGAAAGAAAACACATGGGAGCATGTCAATCGGCGGATTGGCGGGATTATGCACCCCGATGAATACTTTTGGCTGCGCAACGGGATTAAATATGATTTCCGCCGCATATACACGAACGATTTGGGTTGTATTGATTTTTCGGGCAGGTATCCGGATAATTTGTTGGAAGAGATTTCAAACTACGAAGCGGTAGCGAGTGTACTGGCGCATCAGTTGGATTTCGACATCATCCACTCGCACGACTGGCTGACGTATAAGGCAGGCGTTTTTGCAAAGTACATCAGCGGGAAGCCGTTGGTGGTGCATGTACATGCTACGGATTTCGACCGGAGTCGCGGGAACGTAAATCCGACGGTCTATGAGATTGAAAAACGCGGAATGGACGAAGCCAATCACATTATCACCGTAAGCAATCTGACAAGAAAAATCGTCATCGAGAAATACCATCAGCATCCCGACAAAGTGACAACGGTACACAACGCCGTAGAACCGCTGCCCGACGTCGAATCGTACACAAAAACTCCCCGAAAAGACAAAGTTGTGACCTTCTTAGGGCGTATAACCATGCAGAAAGGGCCTGAATACTTTGTTGAAGCCGCCCACCGTGTATTGGAAAAAACGAAAGACGTCCGTTTCGTCATGGCCGGAAGCGGCGATATGATGAACAGCATGATCGATTTAGCCGCAAAAAGAGAGATTGCCGACCGTTTTCATTTCACCGGCTTTCTGAAGGGCCGTCAAGTATATGAAATGCTGGCCGAAAGCGACATTTACATCATGCCTTCGGTATCCGAACCATTTGGCATTTCGCCGCTCGAAGCGATGCAGGTCGGCACGCCCACAATCATTTCGAAGCAATCGGGCTGTGCCGAAATACTGACACATGCCATAAAAACCGACTATTGGGACATCGACGCAATGGCGGATGCAATTTATTCAATCGTGAAAAACCCTGCAATGTACAAGAGCCTGCGTGAATTTGGCATAGAAGAAGTCAACAACATCCGCTGGGAGGATGCGGGACTGAAAGTCAGGGATATTTATAATCGTGTAATACATTAATTTAAAAATCAAAATAAGATGAGAAATATTTGCTTTTACTTTGAAATACACTTACCTGTCCGCCTCAAACGATACCGTTTTTTTGAAATAGGGCAGGATCATTATTACTACGACGACTATCATTCGGAAGAACAAGTACGATATTTTGTCGAGAGGTCCTATCTGCCGGCCAACAGGATAATTGCCGACATGATAAAAAGTTCGAACGGCAAGTTCAAATGTTCGTTTTCGATTTCGGGCGTCACGCTCGAACTGTTCGAACAGTATGCGCCCGAGCTTATCGACAGTTTCAAAGAATTATCGAAAACCAATTGCGTAGAATTTCTGGTAGAGCCTTATGCAAACTCGTTGGCGTCGGTTTTCGACATTGACGAATTTGAAGCGCAGATAAAGCAGCACGCCGACAAAATTGAAGCATTATTCGGGCAAAGGCCGAGTGTTTTACGCAATTCGGAGTTGATCTATTCGGACGAAATCGCCGAAAAAGTGTACAAAATGGGCTACAAAACCATGCTGCTCGACGGTGCAAAGCACGTCATGGGATGGAAAAGTCCGAATTACATGTACAACCATGCCTACAAGTCGGGGTTGAAACTGCTGGTAAGGAACAACCAGTTCAGCGACGACATCACGTTCCGTTTTTCCGACTATTCGTGGAACGAATATCCCCTGACGGCAGAAAAATACGCCTTTTGGATGGCACAGCTACCGGTCGAAGAAGAAGTTGTCAATATCTGGATGGGGTACGACGTATTAGGCATCGTGCAGAACGAGGCGACAGGTATCTTTGAATTTTTCAAAGCGCTTCCTTATTATGTGATGGAAAATCAGATGGGATTTATGTTACCGTCCGAAGCGGGCAAGAAACTGAAATCGGTAGGAGAACTATCCGTCAGCTATCCGATAAGCTGGTCGGGCGAGGGGAAAGACCTGACGGCGTGGATGGGGAACGACCTGCAACAGGAAGCCTTGAACAAACTGTACGGCGTAGGCGAAAGGGTACGCCTGACAGTGGACAGGTCGTTGAAACACGACTGGTTATATTTGCAGCCCGCAGACCATTTTCGGTTTATGAGCCACAGCTACGCCTACGGCAGCAATTACGAATCGCCCTACGAAGCGTTTATCAACTACATGAACGTATTGGCCGATTTTCTCGAAAGAGTCGATGCGCAATATCCCACAACAATCGAAAACGAAGAGTTGAACGCATTACTCAAAACGATAAATAATCAGGAGAAAGAAATTGTAGAACTACAGGACACACTAAAAAAACTGCGAACAAGGAAAAAGAAAGAATAACGCCCTCAAAACCTCTCCGCACAATGGCTTGTTGATTCGCTCAACGAGCCATTATTGTTAGAGAAAGAGAATTAGGGGGGGGAAGTCTCCCCCTCGCTACAGCCCGCCTTCGGCGGTCTTCCGCTACCCCCTCTGCGGCAGGGCTGTTAAGTTCTATTGTGTAATTTTTTTGGAAATTATTATATTTGCACAAAAACAGTTATGTTAAAGCAAGCTACTTTATTGACCTTTTTGAGCGAGGTAAAAGACCCTCGCCGCTTACAGGGACAGCGTTATAAATACCC
>JAIRTG010000112.1 GCA_031255055.1 Prevotellaceae bacterium | reverse complement strand
ACCGTCGGGCAACGGATTCTTTTCCGGTGAGCTGTCCCTGACATTAACCGTCAAAAAAAGAAACTTGATCGTTACCGCCGGTTCCGTAAGCATTACCTACGGCGATCCGCTGCCGTCGGTCTATTCTTTGAAGTACACCGGTTTTATCAACAACGATACGATTACGGATCTAACCGTTCTTCCGACAACGACCTGCAATGCCACAGCCCAAAGCAATGCGGGAGAGTACGTTATAATACCGTCCGGAGGGGAAGCGCCCAACTACAAAGTGAATCCTCAACTCAGCGTATTGACCATCGAAAAGCGGAACCTGACGGTGACGCCCGACAACGCTACGCGCATGTATGGCGATCCTAATCCGGACTTCACCCTGTCGTACACCGGTTTTGTCAACGACGATACGGAAAGTGATATTGACTCGCCACCGACTGCGACAACAACGGCCGGCGTCACCGACGATGTCGGCGAATATGATATTACGGTTGCGGGCGGCAATGCCGTGAACTACGATTTCACCTGTCTGTCCGGTACATTGACCGTCGAAAAGCGGAACCTGACGGTGACGCCCGAAAACGTTTCGCGCACGTATGGCGACGAAAATCCGGACTTCACTCTGTCGTACGAAGGTTTTGTCAACGACGATACGGTAGATGTGATTGACTCGGAACCGACTGCGGAAACAACGGCCGACATCACCGCCAATGTCGGCGAATATGAAATTACGGTTGATGGCGGCGATGCCGTGAACTACGATTTCGCCTTTCAACCCGGTACATTGACCATCGAAAAACGGCTCCTGACGGTGACGCCCGACAACGTTACGCGCATGTATGGCGACGAAAATCCGGCGTTCACCCTGTCGTACACCGGATTTGTCAACGGCGATACGGAAAGTGTCATCACCACCAAACCGACGGCAAGCACAATGGCCGACGTCACTGATAATGCCGGCGAATATCCGATTACGGTTTCGGATGGTAATGCTACGAACTATGATTTTACCTATCGGTCAGGTACATTGACCATCGAAAAACGGCTACTGACGGTGACGCCCAATAACGCTACGCGCACGTACGGCGACGCCAATCCTGCATTTGTTCTGTCATACACCGGTTTTGTCAACGGTGATACGGAAAGTTCCCTTACCTCAAAACCGACGGCGACCACAACGGCCGACGTCGCCGATAATGCCGGCGAATATCCGATTGCGGTTTCGGATGGTAATGCTACGAACTATGATTTTAGCTATCGGTCCGGTACATTGACCGTTACAAAAGCTCCACTCACTATCACGGCCGACGATCGGACTTATCAGCAAGGTGATCCGGATCCGGTTTTTACTCTCACATATTCCGGTTTCAGAAACGGCGATGACGCATCGGTATTGGATGAATTGCCGCAAATAACCTGTAGTGTGGATAAAGATTCTCCCGCAGGGATTTATGATATTATTCTATCGAATGGCCACGACAACAATTATAACTATACGTTGGTCAACGGTCGTCTGGAAGTGCTGTCGGGAATGGGTATTGCGGAAACATTGTCGGTGATTCGGGTGTATCCCAATCCGGTGCGGGATATATTGTATATTCAGTCGGCCGCAGCGATAGAGCAGGTAATCATTCGTGACCTGAACGGAAAGATACTGAAACAGGTGGATAGTCCAAGCGGGGAAGTGAATGTAAGCGATCTGGCCGCCGGTGTATATCTTGTCGGGATAACGACCGCCGCCGGAGAAATTGTACGGAAAATAGTGATTAATGAATAGTGTTTAATGAATAGTGTTTAATGAATAGTGTTTAGTGATTAGTGATTAGTGATTAGTGCAAGTTCGCTATGTTCAACCGTTAATTACCGATCGTTCATCACTAAACAGTGATCTTTAAATACTCAATATCTCATATATAACTAACTAAAAACAAACAAATTGAATTATGGCAAAAACATTTTTCTGGAAGGTTTGGCTCAGAGCAAACCTGCTTACTAAAGAGGTGGATAACGACTATATCGCCGAAATATCCACGGTGGGTAACACGCTGCGTAATGAAGATATTGCGCGGAAAGTTGTGAAGGAACGCAGCGAATTTCGCTATGAAACTATCCTGGCTATCCTGAATGAACGCGATACGATTGTACTTGACGCGGTACAAAACGGTTCGTCGGTACAGGATGGGAATATACACATTGCGCCGCGTGTAACGGGTAATTGGGTGGGCGCCGATCCGATATTCGATCCGAAGGCGCATAAAATTACAGTGGATGCTACTCCGACAGCCGAGTTCCGGAAGGCGCTCGAGGAGGTGGGCGTAGAGGTACTTGGTAAGAAAACCGACGGCGGCGCCATTATCGGTCTGGTAACGGATGTGCTGACGGGTAAAATCGACGGTAGTGTTTCGCCCAACGGCGACATTATTATTGAGGGTTCGAAAATCAGGATAGCGCCTGTAGAGGATGCCGAAATGGGTGTGTTTTTCGTGGATGCAGCCGGTACGGCAACGCCGCTCGATTATCCTATGACCGAAAATAATCCGAAACGGATTGTCTGTCGCGTTCCCGCACTCGCCAACGGCGAATATACGCTGAAAATCGTGACGTGTTTTACCGCCAGTAATCACCTGCTTAAACAGGCCCGCACTATTGAGTATGAACTGCCGCTGAAAGTGGGAATGTGATTAACAACCGCTCATAGCGATGAATGTGTGACAGGCTGTTCTTTTTCAAAAAAGGGACAGCCTGTCGTCTTTTTATGGAAGCGTCGTCAGCCTTCGGCGGAGAGGGAAGCTAATAGCTTTATTCCTATCTTATTTCTGCACTACCAATGAGGGAATGAGGTTTTTATACGTGCTGTTCCTTCGCGGCTACTGAGATGGTTTTATTGAGAAAATTAGGTGGGGATGAGATGAGGTTGATAATAGCGAGACAATCGACGCAATCACATAAATTACACTCGTCACCATTCGGATGGCGAATCTGGGATTTGTTGCGGTTCTGTTGTGGCTTTTTAGAGAATACGGAAAAGTGTGTGTTATATATTGTTGTATTCCGGAGGATGATTGTAATCAGTGCGTAGGATGAGACTCGAACTCACACGCCGTTGCCGGCACTACCCCCTCAAAGTAGCGTGTATACCAATTTCACCACCTACGCCTTTTTTTGAAGTACCCAAAACAGGACTCGAACCTGCACAGCCTTGCGGCCACTAGTCCCTGAAACTAGCGTGTCTACCAATTCCACCATTTGGGCATTTTTGCAAAAAATAACGAAACCTCTGTTTCGTTACAAAAAAAAAGAGAGCGAAAAACGGGACTCGAACCCGCGACCCTAACCTTGGCAAGGTTATGCTCTACCAACTGAGCTATTTTCGCAAAATCGGATGACAAAGGTAGTGTCTTTTTTGTTAACCGGCAAATAAAAAAATAAAAAATCAATGATTTGTTTTTTTAATCGCACCATTGTTCTGCCGGAACAATGGTGGTTGGCGGTTGGTGGCGGGATAAAAAAATGTAAGAGCGAAAAGTCTTTCACTCTTACATTCGTATATGCCTGTTTATCCCCAGAGTCTGACGGTGGTAATGAGATTTTTACAGGTGTCTTCTTCTTGTTCGCTTTATTTTTTTACTCCATTTCTGATCAACAAGGCATCGATTGCAGGTTCTTGTCCTCGAAAGCGTTTGTATAATACCATCGGGTGTTCGGTACCTCCTTTTTCAAGAATGTTTTTTCGGAACGAATCCGCTGTTTTCTTGTCGAAAATGCCGTTTTGCTGAAATACGGAAAACGCATCGGCGTCTAACACTTCCGCCCATTTGTACCCATAATAACCAGCAGCGTAACCGCCTGAGAAAATATGTCCAAAAGTGGGACTCATTGCCACTTCGTGAATAACAGGCAGTACCTGTGTTTTATCCATCGCCTGATGCTCAAAAGAGATAACATCGCCGTCGAAACTTTTGGTCAATGTGTGCCATGCCATATCCAAAAATCCGAAACTTAGCTGGCGCAGACATAAATATCCGGTGTTGAAATTTTCGGCGTCTTTGATTTTCCGCACCAATTCGGCAGGGATTTTTTCTCCTGTTTCGTAATGAACGGCAAATCCGTCCAGAAACTGTTTTTCAGGCCCCCAATTTTCCATTATTTGAGAGGGAAGCTCAACAAAATCACGGTAGACGCTTGTGCCCGACAAAGAAGCGTAAGTACATTTTGTCAACATGCCATGCAGTGCATGTCCGAATTCGTGTAAAAATGTTTCAAATTCGGAATATGTCAGCAAAGCCGGTTTGTCGGCAGTTGCACGTGTAAAATTCATCACGATTGTTGTATGGGGACGGCTGTCTTTTTTTCCATCCATCCATTGGTCTTTGAACGAACTCATCCACGCACCCGACGATTTTCCATCGCGCGGGTGAAAATCGGTGTATAAAACAGCTAAAAACCGACCGTTTTTGTCCAAAACTTCATAGGCGTCCACTTCAGGATGATATACCGGGATATTCGGATTTTTCTTAAATGTTATTCCGTACAGTTTTGTCGCCAATCCGAATACGCCTTTTTTTACATTTTCCAGTTCCAGATATGGTTTTAGCGCTTCATCGTCAAAGGCAAATCTTTCTGCTTTGTATTTTTCCGAATAATAAGACCAATCCCACGGCTGTATCTTGAAATAAGCGCCGTTTTTATCGGCAAAGGCCTGTATTTCTTTCACTTCGTTTTCGGCTGACGAACGATAGGCTTCCAGTAAATCGTCTAAAAGTTTGTAGACATTTTCCTTGTTTTCGGCCATACGGTTGATCAAAACGTAATCGGCATAATTCGTATAGCCCAATAATTTCGCTATTTCCAGGCGCGTATTGACAATTTTCCGAATGTTCTCGCGGTTATCAAATTCGCCTCCGTTCATGGCTTTGGTGGCGTTGGCAATGTACAATTCACGGCGTAAATCGCGATTGTCGGCAAATTTCATCACAGGGATGTAGGTTGTCGCTTTCAAATCAAGCATCCAGCCTTTTTTGCCTGCTTTTTCGGCATTTGAGGCCAGTACCGACAGGACGTCTTCGGGCAAGCCCGACAGCAAATTTTTATCGGTAATCAATAAGCTGTATTTGTTGGTTTCATTAAGCGTATTCTGCCCGAACATCAACGTTGACTGACTCAATTCTTTCGATAGTTCACGGTATTTTTCTTTGTCTTTCGCCGATAAGCCTGCACCGCTGTTTACAAAACGGTCATACGTTTTTTTCAGCAGCATTTGTTGTTCGGTATCCAAATTTAACTTATCGTGCTGGCCATAAACCGTTTTTATCCTTTCAAAAAGCTGCTCGTTGAGGCTGATGCCGTTTGAATGTTCTGTTGTCAATGGAGAAACTTCGCGTGCCAACTTTTGTAGATCATCGTTTGTTTCGGCACTCAATAAATTGTAGAAGACCCCTGTAACTTTGTCGAGCAAGCTACCCGATTTTTCTAAGGCTACGATTGTGTTCTCGAAAGTCGGTGGTTTTTTGTTATTGATAATGTCCTTAATTTCATCGTTCTGCTGTTTCATACCCTCTTCAAAGGCGGGCATGAAGTGTTCTAATTTAATTTCGTTGAAAGGAATTGTCTGATGCGGGGTTGTGTAGGGCTTGAAAAAAGGGTTTTCTGCCGAAACCGCTATGGTTGTCACAAATGCCATAGTTGTAATAATAGTTTTAATTTTCATCATGATTAATTATTTATTAGCGTGTCAAAATAAAGTTAACAAAAAAATACCCGAAACTAACTTGCGTTAATTTCGGGATACAAAAGTATATTATAATCTGCTAAGGTGGTCGGCCTATACGTTTTTTTTAAGGATTTATTTCTTCATTAGTTTTTGATATAGAATGTCTTTACCTGTCATGGCGTGAAATATATAAATGCCTGCCGGCAGTTTTGTGAGGTCTATTACGCCCGATTTTGAACTGTTATTGTATTTCTTCATTATTTTGCCGTTCAAGTCGGTAATAAACCAGTGTTCGACGTCGTAAATTCTGTTATTAAAGTAGTAGATACCTTCGGAAGGATTGGGATAGATAACAATTGTATTTTTCTTGATACTATCATTATGGGTCGGATTATTGTTGTCGTTTCCAATTGGTTGATAGCTCAAAATGATTTTTTCGGCATCGAGAATCCGCACCTCATCATTAAATTCGTAGATAATGCTGCTTCGCACGAAAGCGCCGTCTTCGCCTCCCCAAAAATCATATTGCGAACTTATTTCAGTTCCCTTGTCGTATTTGAATTTGTCGTACATAATCGCCATGCTTCTTCTCCACTTTGCGTACAAAGGAACGTACATTGCTTTCTCTAAAAAATATCCTTTGTCGTTGTATTTATAGGTGTATTTCAACTCGTCTTTCCAAAACTGTTGATGCCAATATTGATACGTTTCGGTTTCTATTTTACCGTTTTCAGCCTTGTACTCATAGACGATGCGCTGCAAGTTTTCCCATTTGCTATTGTCTATAAATTGCTGCGTTTTTTGCATCATCATTTTCCCGTTTTTATAATAAAAAGCAGTTCTCAAACTATCTGTCCACGCATCCCCTGTTTTTACCTTGTACAATAACGACAATAGATTATCATTGTCATCATACGAATAGAGCAGCCTCATTGCGTTTTGCTCATTTCTAATGTGCTGCTCTGTCAAGTTCGATTTGTGATTATAAATGAAATCCGAAACCGTTTTCTTTACACCTGTACCGCTGTCCTTTTTGGATTTCAACGTTTTGTTGGCGTAATACTGATATTCGACAACTCTGACGAGTTCCGCATTTCCATACCGATAGTCAAAATAATGTTCTTTGATTAATTTATCACCACTATATACGTATTCCACAACATTATCATCCGTCCAATCGTCCACATTCCAATGCTTTTCAATCCTTCTTACACATACATTGTCTTGATACTCCCACACTGTTAACTGTTGATTTTGTAAATCGGAAGAGCTGCTGAGTTGCTTGTATTTTGTTTCGACAACAACGTCACCACGAGGATTGTATATATAGGTATAGTGAAAAACAGACGCCGCCTCATAAGCCGTCAACTGTGTTACCAACGTATTTTCCTCCGCAGTCATATTCGTTGCATTAAACAGCAGCAAAATGGAGACGTAAAAACTAATCTTGTGATTCATTTTTTAGAGAAGATTTTTTTTAATAATTCTCCAAAAGTAGCCAGATTCATTCAACCTTGCAATAAATCCGATATAAAAAAACAATTTTCAATAAAAAACACGATTAGTGGTTAAGGACTAATGATTGGTGACTGGTGATTCGTTAAATTGATAGAATTGGATGATTAGTGGTTGGCCGGATTTACGAATTATTCGCTGCAGACAATACCACTGATCGCGAATCGTTCATCACGACTCCCGATTTCTTTCACCAATACTCTCTTACATTCCAGTTTTTGAAGATAGCTATGCGGCGATCGCAGGCGTCGGCGCCGGGATTGTTTCCGATGATTATTTCTCCTTTTTCTTTGCTCAAAAGGTTGGGCAGGTCCGTGAATATGGAGTCAAGGGCGAGTGCGTTCAACTGATTACTATAACAACTTAACCCTGCTAATTTCGGGTTGGTCGAAACATCCAATCGGCGTAATCGACCGCCGCTACAGTCTAATGCTGTCAATGCACGGTTTTTCGATACATCCAACATGTTTAACGGATTATTGGGACACCACAACTCGGTTAATGCCGTGTTGGCTGAAATATCCAGTGACCTTAACTGATTGCCGCGACAGGACAGCGCTAACAATGCGCTGTTTTTTGATACATCCAATGTGTTTAGCGGATTATTGGAGCAAACCAACGATTTTAGGGTGGTGTTTTTTGAAACATCCAATGCGCCCAACAGGTTGCCCCAGCAGGATAATGTTATCAAGGTTGTGCAGTTGCTGACATCCAAAGCCGTCAATTGCTGACAAGTGCAATTGAAATTGGTTATTGCTTCTGCTTCCAGTATCCGTACGGTACGTACGGCGCGATTCGTATAGGTATGTGCAATGGGCGTTTTGTTAAGGTTGTTATACGCCCGCCTTGAACCGTCGCCCCAGTCGACAAGGATGTATTTCGCCGTGATGCCAAACTTGATGGTTTTATCAACGGGCGTAAATGTAAATTTTATTATTTCTTGCTGTTCGGGTGATACATAGAGCGCAACTTCTTCTTCGTTGCTTGCGGCAATTGCTGTATGATACGTAAGCGTTGTAATAAACTGCCGAATTTTTCTGAGCATCATTTTCTGTTTTAAGAGTTTGTTATTAGTATTGTTATTCGTAAAAGCAACCTTTGCCCCCAATAAATTTAGATAGGATATTATCATATTCGTCACCTTAATAGTTTGAAAAGGTAAACCTGTGTATCTTTAACAACTCCGGACATTTGCTCCAACTGTCCATCCATTCTTCTTTTGCTTGTCATAATTTCGTTTTGACACGGCACCGTCACTTTTTTATCACAGGTTATAAACCACTCACGAAAGTAGTGACAATTCTTCGACGAGCAAACCATTTTATTTTTTTGGGCGTAAATAAAATGAAACTGGGTGAAAATGGGAAATAATTGTTAGTGTTTAGTGATTAGTCACATAAATCAAATCAATCACAAGAATCACAGTTCGGACAACCGGCAGGCTGTTCTATTCCCGTAGAACAGCCTATTACCAATGAAGGTAACAGGCCGTTACCATACTGTTTAGTGTTTAATGATTAGTGCAGATTCGCCGTGTTTAATCAATTAAACACTAAACATTTTGCCATAGAGACGGTTTTGGCGCACAAAAAAGAGGATACCCTAACGGATATCCTCTCTTTATTTCTAAGAAAAAAAGTTCTTTTATTTCTTAGAGGCATCTAAAGATTGCTTGCGGAATGCTTTTAAAGCTTTTTCAAGCTCTAAAGAGGCTTTGCGTGCACGCGTACCAGCAGCTTTATTGCCTTTGTCAATTTGCGCTTGTGCGTCTGTGAAGAAAACTTCAACGTCGGTTCTAAGCTTTGCTACTAATTTTTCCATTTTGTTCTTTTTTAATGTGAATATTCTGTTTATTAGTTACAGGATAAAATTGATTTAACAAATAAATGTTCATAATTGAACGGCAAATATAAGAAATTAAGCTAAACCCCAAAACTATTTTTTTCAAAAAGTACTATTTTTTTTACGCCAAAGGGGTAAAAAGCGGTTTTTGAACGTTTTTTTTGAAAAACATATTAACTAATATGAATAAAAATAGGCTTTTCAAAACAATTAATAACTAAAATCTGTACCGAGCACTTACGGCGAATCCGGTGAGAGTCGGCAGTATATCGGGCACAAGGCTGAATCCCGGACGATAGTCTAATGTCAGTTGTAGCGGGAAATCAAAATTGTATTCCAAGCCGATTTGACCGGCAAGCGTCAGCCCGAAGGATTTGTGAAAACCGCCGATCCCGCCGCCAACGCCAACATACCAACCGAAGCCTTTTGTCAGATAGTCGGATAAATCCCAAGTCCATTGATAGACGCCGTTTAGGAAAAAACCGTTGTAGGCGCCAATGGGTACCACTCCCAAATCGGCTTCAATTCGATGTGAACTGTTTATGGAATATAAAAAAGAGACTTCAGCCGAATAGCCGAGCCGAAGTCCGATTGCTTTTTCTGTTGTTTGAGCAATTGTTGTTGCTGTCATCGAGCAGAATAACGTTGTAATCAAGATAAGTTTTTTCATGTGTTGATAAGTTAGTTATTTTAGTTAAATAATAAGTCAATCATTGTTTCCGATGCTTATGGGGCTACCCAGTCGTTATTTTGTTTAATGAGTTCGATCAGTTTATTCACGGCTTCGTCTTCGCGAATGTTACTCTCTACGCAAATTTGTTTTTTATACAAACTGACGGTTCCTTTTCCCGCTCCTACGTATCCGTAATCGGCGTCTGCCATCTCGCCCGGACCGTTTACGATGCAACCCATGATGCCTATTTTGAGACCTTTGAGATGTGATGTCTTTTCTTTGATGCGTGCGACGACGGTTTCTAAGTTGAACATCGTTCTGCCGCATCCTGGACATGAGATGAATTCTGTTTTTGAGATGCGGACTCTTGTTGCTTGTAGAATACCGAACGAAACGGAAGAAACGGCTGCTGCTTCTATATCCCCCATATTGCCGATCGATATGCCGTCGGCAAGTCCGTCGATAAACCATCGCCCAAAGTCGATCGATGCGCTTATTTGTAGCTTTTCAAGATCGTTTTCGCTGTATTGCCTGTATAGAACTACCGGAATGGGAGTATTATTGCTTAATAAAGCATAAAAAAATGTGTAAACATCTACGATGGATACCTCCGGAAGCAGTTCAAGCAGCAAAACAATGGTTTGTTTTTCGTTCAATACCGCCAATACCGCCAATACCGCCGGAAAATCGTCGGATAATTGCTGCGAATTTATTTTTACAAATACCATTTCGGCTTCAGCGTCAACGATGCCGGCTTTGTCCTCGATAGAAAAAATAGGATAGGCTGTCTCATCATTTGAAATGACACGTTGGCCGATTAAGTAATAATCGGCCTTTCCGTCGGGCTGATATGCGCCCTGCGCGATGACAACAGGTGCGTTTTCCCCTCCGATGTTTTTGACGGAACGGGAAACCTGTTTTTTGTAGCTAAACGGATTGAAACTGTTGGGAGCGCTTTCTGTTTCCTGCTTTCCGTGAACAGGTCTCGTTGCATATTCCGCAATTTTTCGGGCAACAGGGATTTCATTTTCGGGCGCCTCGCTCAACGAAACACGTATGGTGTCGCCGATGCCTTCGGATAGCAAAGTGCCAATGCCGACAGCAGATTTTATCCGTCCGTCCTCGCCGTCTCCGGCCTCTGTTACGCCCAAATGCAGGGGAAAATGAAAGCGCTCCTTTTCCATTTCGGCGGCAAGCAGGCGGACTGCATGTACCATCATGACTGTGTTTGACGTTTTCAGGGAAAGTACGATGTTGTCAAAATTTTTCTCGCGGCAGATGCGCAAAAACTCCAGACAGGATTCGACCATTCCTTGCGGCGTGTCGCCGTGACGGTTCATGATCCGGTTGCTGAGCGAACCGTGATTGACACCGATTCTAATAGCGGTGTTGTTTGCTTTGCAAATATCCAAAAGCAAGGCTAAGCGCGTTTTGATGTCGGACAGTTCCTGCGTAAATTCTTCGTCGGTATAATCGGAGGTGTCGTTCTTCTTTTTGAGGCTTGCGACGTAATTGCCGGGATTAATGCGGACTTTTTCGACCGTCTGCGCGGCCAAATCGGCAATACGGGCGTTGAAATGAATGTCGGCGACCAAAGGCGTCCGACAGTTTTTTTCGCGTAATGATTGATGAATCAGTCTGAGATGTTCCGCTTCGCGAGCGCCTTGCGTGGTGAACCGTACCATCGTCCCGCCCGCTTCGACTATCCGAAGGCATTGCGCGACGGACTGCTCGACGTTGTTGGTGTCGGTATTTGCCATTGATTGAAGTACAATCGGCTCGTTGCCGCCTATCGTGATGTCGCCCGCTTTTATGGGAATGGATTTTCGTCTTGAAATGTTGAGTTTATTGTCGTTCCACATTGTTCTAACGTTTTGTTTCCGTTGTGATGGAAGTGTGTCTTTTCAGATATGTGTAACGAATAATGGAATGTCGGTATTCAATACCATTTTGTAGGCCAGTCCTCTGTTGAAAAGGCGGGCGAAGATGTTTCTTTTTTTGGCGTTGAAAGCCATTATGTCTATCGTGTTTTTTCTCAGATAATCTCTTATCTGCTTTATGGGGTTGTCGTTGCACAGAAGCGCGTATTCTACTTTCAGATCGGGATAATGGCTTGAAAAGTAGGTTTTGATTCCGCTTAGTACGATTTCGTCCCACGTTTCGTTTTTGTCCGAGGTGTGGATAAAGTGCATTTCCAGTCCATCGTGTGCAAAGAACGAGATGGCCTTGTCGATAGCGATCAGGTCTTTTTGGTCGAAGTTGGTCAGGAGCGCCATTTTCTTTATGTCGAAAACCGACGAAAGTTCCGTTTCTATCGGGATGGCTAAAACGGGGGACGAACAGCTTTCGATGACTTCGGCGGCTACGCTTCCGATCAATTCGTTGGATATTTTCTTTCCGTGTGTTCCCATCAGGACAAGGTCGGGACGGTTTTTTTTACAATAATCCAGAATTTCTTCTTCGGGTACGCCCTCTTTCAACAAGAAGTTGAACGGCCTTTTCGGTATCTCACCCTGATTGATTCGTCGGTTGACGTGATTTTTCATATTTTCGACGTCGGCGTTTGCATTTCCGGTAATTTTGCGCAACATTTCGTTGTCGCTAATGCTGTAGGTACTCACGTCGTAATTCGACGAGATGGTGAAAGCCGGCGTATAGTACACATAAAGAAACGTTACTTCGGCATTCAGCTTTTCGGCATAGTAGAATCCGAAATCGATGGTCTGCTCCACATGGTCTGCAAAATCGATCGGAATCAGGACGTGTGCTTCCGTTTTTTTCGGCATTCCTTTGTCCTCTTCCCACGCAAGCTCCACTTCTTCGATGATTTTCAGCGCTTGAGGCAGGTCGCTTTCGCTTATCCGGATGCGGACGCCAACGGCCATTTCGGGATTTTCCAGATTCAGGTTGTGAATAACTGTTGTAATACCGTGTTCTTCCAGCACGGATTTTATCATTTGCGCACGTTGATACGTTCTGATGGCAAGGGTTACTAATTTATCTTCCATGACTTTTGGGTTTTTTAGGGTCAGACAATTGAGTGTTTATATCTAATTTGTTTATGTGAACTCTATGATGTAAAAATAATTGATTTTTTCGGTAAATTCCCCAAACGTATGAAAAAAACAATATTTTTCTAAACCGAACGACCGAAAAGCCCCTTGAAAACCGGCCACAGAAATACCTGTTTAATTCACGGCGATAGAAAAAAATGGTGCGTTGCAGCAGTTTGTTTTTCATACTCGGGTCTTTTTCTTACTTTTGCACAGTATAATTTTAAAAATCATACTTTTGTACCCATCCGATATTTTTTCCGCTCTTGATAACATCACGGCTTGTCCGCCGGATACTTCTGCTGTTATAGCGCTGGTTCTGAGTTTAGTTTTATTATGTTGTTCGGCTTTGATTTCGGGTTCGGAAAATGCATTCTTTTCGCTCGATCCCTCTGCGATTGCCCAACTGGAAGCAAGCGAGAAAAAAGCAGATAAAAACGTGCTGGCGCTACTGCAAAATTCACACTATCTGCTGGCAACGATCCTGATCGGGAATAATTTTGTGAACGTGACCGTTATCCTGTTGCTGACAACGTTTACAAATACGGTTTTGGATTTTTCGCAGGCGCCGGTCATGGGTTTTGTGTTTGAAACGATTCTTATATCCTTCATTTTGCTGCTGTTCGGCGAAATAATGCCGAAGATCTACGCATCGAAATACGCAAAAAAAGCCGCACTCTTCACCGCCCCGTTTATCTCCGTATTAAGCATTATTTTCAGGCCGCTGGCCTATTTGCTGGTCAAATCGACATCGATTGTCGACAATCGGCTGTCGAAGCACAGCCACAGTGCGCGAAACATATCGATGGACGATCTCTCGCAGGCGCTGGAGCTGACCTCGAACGAAAAAGACGAAGATACCGGCATCTTGGAAGGAATTATCAAATTCGGGAATATACAAGTATCGGACATCATGACGCCGAGAGTTGATATTGTGGACGTAGACCTGAAACTGAATTATACCGAATTGCTGGAAGTGGTCATCAATTCGGGCTACTCACGCATTCCCGTCTATTCGGGCCGGAGAGATAACATAAAAGGCGTGCTGTACATCAAAGATTTGCTGGCCCATCTGGATAAGCCCTCAACATTCCGGTGGCAGAGCCTCATTCGTCAGCCCTACTACGTACCCGAATCGAAAAAGATAGACGATTTGCTCAACGAGTTTCAGGAAAACAAGGTACACCTGGCGCTGGTTGTCGACGAATACGGGGGCATTGCGGGACTAGTGACATTGGAAGATATTCTGGAAGAAATTGTCGGCGACATCAGCGACGAATACGATGAAGAAAATAGCCGGTACACCAAACTGGACGATAACAAGTTTATTTTTGAAGGAAAATTTCTGCTGAACGACTTCTATAAAATGGCAGGAATAGAAGAAGGCGATTTTGTGAAAGTGACCGACGAGGTGGAGACGCTCGCCGGACTGATGTTGGAACTGAAAGGCGAAATGCCGGTGCAAAACGAAAAAATCACATTCGGGAAATATGATTTTGAAATCACATCGGTAGACGACCGGCGTATCAAAGAAGTGAAACTGACAATGAACAAAGCCCGTAAAAAAACAGATGACCATGAATAGAAAAACAGCCTGTATTGTTTTGTTCGGCCTGACGGCTATCCTGTTTGCAAACTGCGGACAAAAAAGCGTACCAAAACCATACGGCTATTTCAGGGTCGATTTGCCCGCGCCCGACTATCGGCGTATCGACGCCCGGTCGCTGCCCTACACCTTTGAACTGAACAAAATAGCCGTCATCATTCGGCAGGAAAAAGAAGGAGAAAAGTATTGGATCGACATCAACTATCCCCGTCTGAATGCGAATATCCATTGCAGCTACAAAGACATCAAAGGCAATCTGTATGAACTGAGCGAAGAAAGCCGGACAATGGTCTACCGCCACAGCGTACGGGCGGACGGAATAGGAGAACAGGCCTACGAAAACCCCCCAAAGCAAGTTTACGGCATGTTGTACGAATTGCAAGGCAACACCGCCTCTTCCGCCCAATTTATTTTGACAGACAGCGTAAAGCATTTTTTCAGAGGCGCGTTATACTTCAACAACGTGCCGAACAGCGACTCCATCGCCCCCGTGCTCGATTACATCAAAAAAGACATCAGGTATCTCATCGAAAGTTTTGAGTGGACAAAATGATACACGCAACATACACACACGACGACGCCCGAATTTTGATTTGGAAAATCACCGAAAGCGAAGACGAATTATATCAACAACTAAAAAACGAAGAAGAAAAGAGACAATTTTCATCGCTCAATTCGGAGAAAAGGCGGAAAGAGTTTTTGGGCGTACGCATAGCGTTACAAACGCTTTTGGGTCGGGAGATTCAAATCGGCTACACCCACGAAGGAAAGCCCTATCTGCCGGACGGCTCATACCGCATCAGCATTTCGCACAGTCGGGAATGGATCGCGGTAATGGTTCATCCAGTGTTAGAAGTCGGCATAGACATTGAAATCCAAAAGCAAACCGTGTTAAGAGTCTATAAAAAGTTTCTTCACGAGACCGAAATCGCCCGTTTTGCAGGCGAACAAGACGAAGAAAAGAGACGTATCCGCTTTCAACTGATTTGGGGGGCAAAAGAAGCGCTATATAAAATCGTCGGGCACGATTGGGTCGATTTTTCAGCCGGATTTCAGACCCTTCCCTTTGATTTGCAGCCCGAAGGCACTCTCAATGTAATAGATAGTAAAAAAGGAAGAATATTTGCATTGAAATATTTTCAGGACAAACATTATTGTTTAGTTTTCTGTTTAGCGAAATAAAAAAAAACGAACGTATGAAAAATATCTTCGGAAAAATGCTCATCAGCCGCGAGTTAAACCGAAAAATGTTGGCGGTACTCATCGATCCAGCCGTATGTAAAGGCATTTTGCTGTCTCAAACAATATCCGCAATCAAAACCAGCGCCCCCGACTTCGTATTCATCGGAGGCAGTCACCACATGTCGTCGGTCGACTCACTGGTCGATCTGCTGCACGAAGAAACAGACGTCAAGGTATTACTATTTCCCGGCAACTACTCCCAATTTTCGGACAGGGCCGACGCCCTCCTCTTTTTGTCGCTGCTATCGGGGCGGAATGCCGACTTTTTGATCGGCCAGCACGTCATATCATCGGTAGCCGTCAAACAATCGGGCATCGAGGTCATACCCACCGCGTATATTTTGATAGACGGCGGCAAAATCAGTTCGGTCGAATACATCAGCAACACCAAACCCATTCCGCAAGACAAAAAAGAAATCGTACTCTCAACCGCCATCGCGGGCGAACTGTTAGGGATGCATGTCGTCTATCTTGAAGCCGGAAGCGGAGCGAAATACACCGTCAGTCCGGAAATTGTTCGCTATTTGAGCGAAAATCTGTCGGTACCGATGATTGTCGGCGGCGGCATCCGCGACACCGATCGGCTGAAAGAAATATACGATGCCGGAGCCGACCTGGTTGTAATCGGCAATTTCTTTGAATCCGATCCGCACAAAATCTCCGAATTTTCCGATTTCACACAACAATATAACGAGAAGTGATTCTCTTGCGGGGGCTTGCAACAGTCCGCTGTGCGGTCATCCTTGAAAGAAGAGAAAGAGAAAGAGAATTAGGGGGGGGAAGTCTCCCCCTCGCTTCAGCCCGCCTACGGCGTCTTCCGCTACCCCCTCTGCGGCAATGTCATTCAGTTAAGGATTAAATAGCTCTTTTATAGTTAGTAAAAGTTTGATATTTCCCATTCATTCTTTTTGTTTTCTTGATTCTTTTCGCTTTTATGTTCGGTCTGACAGGCTCCGGGCAATCTTCAATGAGTTACCGAAAGAGCTATTTAATCCTTAACTGAATGACATTGCCCCCTACCCTCTCCGACTTGTATTAAATTGGCACTAATCACTTTCATATAACTACCCTGTAACTATCTGCTATGAATAGTATTTGCAAGGCTGCGCCGAAAGTTATTCCTTTTTTGCACTTGACAAAATATAGAGGGGGACTAATCACTAAACACTAATCACTAACCGCTAATCTTACATTTTTTTTTTGCAAGCCCTTGCGAAACAACAAAAATACATTTACATTTGCACTTTTCTCAAAGAATAACATAAAACAAAAGAAAAATGACAATACTCTCCCTCAAAAACGACAATAAAGTTATTACCAAAAGTACAGCCGGACATTTGGTAGTATCGGATTTTATGTTACACACACCTTATATTATATATATGTGCGTGTGCGGCAGTGCGACATACTTAAAACATTCTTACAACATCATACAGGGCTGCCCCAAAAGCAAACTTGGGATTTCCGGGAACAATTTGGAGATTCCCCGGAGCTTTGGGGGCACGCCCCGAAACTTTTGGGGCACGCCCCGAAAATTTTGGGGCACGACCATAAACTTTTGGGGCAAGGACAGAAAAAATTGGGGCACGCCCAAAAAACAATGCGAAAAGACAAACCAATTCTTTTACTATTTGATATAACATAATAATAATTAAAAAATTAATTCTATGAGAATGTATCACGATTTCATTGCAAAGAACGATGCCGTATTCGACAACTGGCAGAAAAATTTGATTCAACAGCTGGGTAAAACAGGCGTTCTGTCGAATTGGGACGTTCCGCAGCAAGCCTACGACGACCTGCTGCCGATACAGGCAGCATGGGATAC
>JAIRTG010000110.1 GCA_031255055.1 Prevotellaceae bacterium | reverse complement strand
CACTAATCACTTTCATATAACTACCCTGTAACTATCTGCTATGAATAGTATTTGCATGGCTGCGCCGAGAGTTATTCTTTTTTTTGCACTTGACAAAATATAGAGGGGGACTAATCACTAATCACTAATCACTAATCACTTTAAACACTGTCTTACGGGGCGTTGCGGGGCAGCGCCCCGCAGAGGGGGTAGCGGAAGACCGCCAACGGCGGGCTGTAGCGAGGGGGAGACTTCCCCCACCTAATATTCTTTCTCTTTCTCTTTCTCTCCTTTCATCGCCAAACACTAAACTCTGCTACTTTTTCATACCTTTGCAGACGTCAATAGATTGAAAATGCTGAAAACTGTCGACCAATATCATCTTTATTTGAAATTAGAAAAATCGCTTTCCGATAATACCGTCATGGCCTACGAACAGGACCTGCAAAAACTGTCGAACTACCTGGCCGATGCCAAAATAGATCCGGAAAAAGCCCGTCCACAACATCTAAAAGACTTTTTGATCGAAATCAGCACTTTGGGCATCCATCCTCGCTCACAGGCAAGAGTGTTGTCGAGCATAAAGTCGTTCTATCACTTTTTGATCTACAAAAATATCATCGACGAAGACCCTACCGAATTACTCGAAAGCCCTAAAACAGGGCTGCGATTACCCGAAGTACTCGCGACCGAAGAAATCGACGATATCATTGCGGCTATCGACCTGGCGAAACCGGAGGGAGAACGCAATAAAGCGATCATCGAAACACTCTACGGCTCCGGATTACGGGTGTCGGAATTAATCGGACTGCAACTGTCTAAACTGTATACGGATGAAGGCTATATGCTCGTTGACGGAAAAGGATGCAAACAACGACTGGTACCCTTGTCGCCCTTCTCGATCAGGCAAATCGAACGATGGATTATCGACAGAAATAAACTGGATATCAAAAAAGGAAACGAAGATATCCTGTTTCTCAACCGCAGGGGTAGTAAACTCACACGCGCGATGATATTTACTATCGTAAAAGAGTTGTCGGCTAAGGCCGGTATCCGTAAAAACGTCAGTCCGCACACCTTCAGACACTCGTTTGCAACGCACCTGCTCGAAAACGGCGCTAATTTGAGGGCTATACAGCAGCTACTCGGACACGAATCGATCACCTCTACTGAACTTTATACCCATATCGATGTACACTTTTTGCGGAGCGCCATTTTAAATTTTCATCCTCTGAACAAAAAAAACAAACAACTTAAATTTTCATCCTCTGAACAAAAAAAATAAACAACAAGGCAACGTTCCATCGTTCTTTTAATCGAATGTTCATCAGACAACTCTTCAAAACACCAACGACCCCTTTTCGGACGAAAAGATACAGTCACATTTTCGGTATTGTTCTTTTTTGCCTCTTATTTCCGCTTCCGCTGTCGGCACAGGATGAGACAACGGTCGTCGGACAAGTGTTCGACTTGGCCGACCGAAGTCCGATACCGAACATAAACGTCTATTTCAAACAGACCGCCATCGGTACGGTGACCGACGATAACGGTTTTTTCTTCCTCCGGACAACAGGTCGGGAAACAACGCTGGTCTTTTCGTCCATCGGCTACAAAAAACAGGAAGTCAAGCTCAAGCAAGGGAAAATAGCGCAGGTAGAAATCTTCCTGAAAGAAGAAAACACGTGGCTCGAAGACGTACTGATACTCCCCGGTACGAATCCCGCCCTCGACTGGATGAAAAAAATCAGACTGATGCGGAAGCAGAACGATTTGACCGCCGTACACGGATACCGCGCCAACAGTACGGAACAGGACTTGATCCTGCTGAGCAAATCGACGCAAGGGACGCCAAACAAACAACTCTTCGACCAGTTCCGACAAGGCACATTGTCCGAAAACGACTCCCTGCTGCTCGTACCTTTATATATGGCGGAAAAATCGTATCAAATCGCCGGAAAACAGAAAACCGAAATCACCCGGAACACCTTCTCGTCTTCGGACGAAAGCCTGCAATTTGTCACCTCGCTGCTCGACGGAGTAAACGCCGAGTTGAATTTCTACGAAAACGCCGTCAAGATATTTGACAAAAACATCATCAGTCCGCTATCCTCCGTCGGCAACAGCTATTACAACTATTACCTTGTCGACAGCGTCGGAACCGGCGCCGACATCGGTAAGCAATACCGCATCAATTTCAGGACAAAGAATCCGAAAAACCTTGCCTTCGACGGTCATTTTCTATTCGATTCGCTATCGTTGGCCCTCACCAGCATCGAAGTCGAACTGCCGCCGAAAGCAAACATCAACTACATAAACAATCTGCGCATCAAACAACGTTTCGGACGGTTGAACGACCATTACCGGATGAAAGAAACGGAAGAGATCAGTCTGACCATGCACTACGACATGCCGATCGACAGCCTCCGTCGACGCTCCGAACTGCTGATAAAGCGCAGCACCTTCATCGACCGACACGACACGACAAATCTTTCCGAAAATTTTGCGCAAAGCGCCTATTCGGTACAAACATTAGAAGCCAAAATGAAAGCCTTCGACAATACGCCGATCATGCGTACGGCCAAGTGGCTTGCCGACGCCGCATTGACAAGTTACGCACGAGTCGGCGTGATCGACGTCGGTCGGCTACAAAACATCGCCCGTCTGACCGATTTGGAAGGTTTACGCATCAACCTGCCTGTGCGTACAAACGAGCGGCTGTGGAAAAGCCTATCTATCGGCGGTTACATCGGTTACGGTCTCCGGAACCGGGAAATAAAATACTCATTCGGAGGACAGTATCGTTTTCCTTTCGCCAAACGGTTCATTGCCGGCGCAAGCTACACAGACGATTACCGCCGGATTGACTACAACTACAACCGGTTTCCGATGCGTGAAGACCCCTGGCTGATGGGTGACGAAGACATCACCAATACGATTTTTTCATTTCATTCGGCCGGAAAAATCAATCGGCGGAAAGAGTGGCTATTTTCGATCCAAAAAGACTGGAACAACAACATCGAATCGGGTTTATACTACCGGATCAACACCCTGTATCCGAACGAACATTTACCATTCAAGCTACACGGTACGGACATTTCATCCGTCCGGCAGCAATCGTTCACATTTTCCACCCGTTTTTCATTTGGGCAGGAGCGTTACGACGACCATTTGAACCGCATTTTTGCCAAAAGTTACAAGCCCGTATGCTATTTGACAGCAGAAGGAGCGAGCGTATCCTTAGAGCAGCAGCGGGTCTATTACGGCAAACTATCCGGCGTCGTCATGCAGCGCGTTCGCCTCGACATCGGACAGTGGAACTACATGGTCGAAGCAGGTTTGATACTCGGCAAAGCGCCCTATCCCTTATTAGACATTTCATCGGGAAAAGAACCGTCGGGTATCGGCATATTTCACTTCAACAAGATGCGTTACCTCGAATTTGCCTCCGACAACTACCTCCATCTTTACAACGAATTCCTATTCAACGGGATGCTGTTCAATCACCTGCCCTACATCAAGACGTTAAACCTGCGAGAAATGCTAATATTCAACATAGCGTATGGTTCGCTATCCGACAGGCACCGGTCATTGATGGACTATCCGGCTTTCATGCACGACTTACGCACGCCATATATCGAAGTTGGCATCGGCATCACAAACATTCTACGTCTATTTTCGGCTCAAGTCACCTATCGGCTCACCAATTTACGCGACAACCTCACACCTTACAGCATCGCTTTCGGCATCCGGTTAGGGTTTTAGGACGGGGTAGTAATGGGAATCTTCCTTGCTACAGTCCGCAATCGGCGTCTTCCTTGAAAGGAGAGA
>JAIRTG010000108.1 GCA_031255055.1 Prevotellaceae bacterium | reverse complement strand
TTATAGGATTACTCTGATTTTGTTGTGTTTTTCCGTCTCTCACCCCGAGAAGAGGAAAGTCTGCACTGTCTGTCTAATCACTAAACACTAATCACTAATCACTATTTAATCACTGTCTTTCGGGGCGTTGCGGGGCAGAGCCCCGCTGAGGGGGTAGCGGAAGACCGCCGCAGGCGGGCTGGAGCGAGGGGGAGACTTCCCCCCCCTAAATTTCTTTCTCTTTCTCTTTCTTCAAGGATGACCATAAAGGCGGCCGGAGCGTGAGAAACTTCTACCCTCCCCCTAAATCTCTTTCTTGAGGGGTTGATGACGGTGAGGGGTGAAACTGATTTTTTCATATTTGGTTAATCAAATATATTAACAAAAATATTTATTCGTGTTTATTCGTGGTTCCCTTTCTGTTGCAAACATTGTTTGGGGGGTAATATTTATCGATTTCGACGGATCTGTTTGTCGTGTCGGACTGTTTTTTCGTACCGGCAGGATTGGACACGTTTTCTTTGTGTAATGAGTTTTTTATTATTTTTGCGACGGACTCAATCATGACTCAATGGAAAAATCACTGCTTCTTCTCTTTTCGCTGTCTCTTTTTTCCGTAACAATCCGCGCACAGACAGGGAATCTCTATTCTACGGATAACGAACTGTCGGGCAGTTTGATAAACAGTATTTATCAGGATAGTCGTAACTATATCTGGATTGCTACCGAAGACGGTTTGAACCGGTTCGACGGCGTCCGGTTTACGATCTATAAAAGTAGGCCAAACGATTCTACCGCCATAAAAAATAACTATGTCAGAACCGTTTTCGAAGATAGCAACAACCGGTTTTGGATTGGCTGTATCAACGGATTGCAACGCTATAACCGGACAACCGATTGTTTTATTGAAGTGCCGTTATTTAACTCTCAAAAAAGGATATATCCCCACATTACCTCCATCATCGAAAGCAAAGAAGATGAAATATGGATCGCTACGTCGGGACAGGGCGTTATCAGGATAAAAGAAAATGATAGTACTTTTACGGTCGACGAATCGCTCTCCGATAAATTGAGCAGTATCCACCTGACGGCGATTTATCAAGATAGTAAAGGACGGCTGTGGATCGCGTCCGAAAACCAGGGACTGAACCGATATGACCCGATAAGGGACGAAGTGACCATTTTTAAGTCACCGGTCGACATCGGAAGCGACCAGATTTCGGCCGTCGCGGAAGATCACGACGGAAATGTATTTGTCGGAACGTTGACGAACGGCCTCTATCGCCTCGACCCCGAAAGGGATCGCTTTGAACCGGTTCCACATGTCGACAGAACGGTGTTGTATGTGAAATCGCTGCTGGTGGACAAACATAACAGACTGCTGGTGGGAACAGATGGTCAGGGTATGAAACTGTTGAATAAGTCGGCCTTCGTGCTCGAAGATTATCAGACATTTTCGATCCCTTTCGACTTTTCTAAAATGAAAGTACACGCCATTTGTCAAGACCACGCCGGAAACGTCTGGATGGGACTGTTTCAAAAAGGTGTGTTTCTTTCGCCCGAAAATCCGAATAAATTCAAATACTGGGGATATAAATCGCGCAATCAGGATATTATCGGTTCGGGATGCGTGATGTCGGTTTTGAGAGATAGAGAAGGTACCCTGTGGGTCGGCACGGATAACGACGGAATGTATAAAATCGACCGTCAGGGAAAATCGACCCACTTTCAACCGGACAATTCACCTCATTCGGTACCCAATACCATCATGTCTATCGCAGAGGACAAAAATGGGAATATCTGGCTCGGCTCGTATCTACAGGGATTGTCGCTGATCGATAAAAACACAGGACGCTGCACCTATTATAATAATCCGCTCGACAGCCATACGGAAAATAGGGCCGGAAACAAAATCTTCGCCCTGACTATCGATAATAAAAATCAACTATGGGTGGGGACAAGCGGCAACGGCGCCTATATTTTTAATATCGATACCCGGAAATATACGGAACACTTCGCTCATGCGGGTAACGAACAGCAAAATGACTGGTATATCAACAGCATTTTGTGCGATAAGGACGGACTTATCTGGATCGGTTCCTACGACGGTATCAGCCTGATAGATCCGAATGATAATAAGGTGGAAAGTCGTGCACTAAATAATATCCCGACCGAAGAAGTGGTCTATTGTACGAACGAGGACAGCAAGGGCAACCTCTGGATCGGTACAGCCGAAGGGTTGGTGTGTTATAACAAAAAGAGTCGAAATGCCCGCCGGTATAACATGTCGAACGGATTATCGAGCAACGTTATTTGCGGTATACTGGAGGACGAAAGCAACAATATATGGATAAGTACCCATTCGGGTATCTCAAAGCTGAGCCTCGACGATAACAAAATCGTCAACTTTTATGCCTTCGACGGTCTGCAGGGGAATGAGTTCAGCATGGGGGCCGCCTGCAAAACAAGCGATGGCGAAATGTATTTCGGAGGTATCGGCGGCGTTTCGGCCTTCTACCCCTCCGAAATAAGCGGCAAGACCGCGCCGCTAAACGTATACCTGACCGCGCTCTATGCGATGAATAGCCCTGTGGTAGCCGGACAAAGGTCGGGCAAAAATAGCATTTTCGACGGCTTTATTGCAGACGTCGACACTATTACACTCAGCCACAGGGACAATATCTTTGCACTCGAATTTACTACGTTCGATTTCGGGGCGTCGGGACGCATCCGCTATAACTACCTGCTGGAAGGATTGAAAAATACCCAGTGGCTGACAACCGAACAGGGTGTGAACCGGATCAACTTTACGAATATCACTCACGGCGTCTACAAGCTGAGGGTGAAAGCGGCTATCTATGATACATCGTCGGACGAAAAAATAATCACGATCATCATCACACCGCCGTGGTATCTCGCCTGGTGGGCAAAAGCGGGATACGTCATCCTGTTCGCGCTACTGGTTTCGGGCATTGCAAAATACATCCTGGAGCGGATAAAACATAAGAATGAAATGCTGCAAAAAGAACATACCGAACAAATCAGCGAAGCAAAACTGCAGTTTTTTATCAACGTGTCGCACGAAATACGGACGCCGATGACACTCATCATCAGTCCGCTCGAAAAGCTGATGGCCACCAATACCGATCAGGATATCCAAAAAACATATATCCTGATGCACCGGAACGCCCGACGCATTTTGCGCCTGATCAATCAATTGATGGACGTCCGGAAGATCGATAAAGGACTGATGAAAGTCAAATTCAGAGAAACAGACATCGTCGGATTCATCGAAGACCTCTTTCGAACCTTCGAATACGCCGCCGATAGACAGCGAATTACCTTTACCTTCGAGCATAAAGACGAACGGATGAATGTCTGGATCGACCTGAATAATTTCGACAAAGTGCTGATGAACATCTTGTCGAACGCATTCAAGTTTACGCCCGAAAACGGCGCTATAACCGTCACGCTGCAAAAAGGACACAACGATTCGGAAACAAGCCCCTTGAAAAACTATTTTGAAATCTCGATAGCCGATACCGGTATCGGTATCGAAGCCGACAAGATTGAAAAAATATTTGAACGTTTTTATCAAATAAACGAAGTAAACTCGCCTGTCAATTTCGGAACCGGTGTTGGGTTGCACTTGGCTCGCTCGCTTGTCAATTTGCAGCACGGCATCCTCTTCGCCAGAAACAGGACAGACCGGCAGGGAAGCGAATTTATCATCCGGCTACCGTTGGGGAAAGCGCACCTGAGTCCCGACGAAACGGAAAATGTCGACTTTGTCCTTTCCGAGTCCAAATCCAAACCTCCCCTAACAGCCCTGCCGACAGAACCGTATACGACGGCGGACGAACAAGAAAAAACGAATCCGAAAACAAAATACCGCATCCTGATCGTCGACGATGAGGAAGATGTCAGGAACTATTTGCTGACCGAATTTTCGAGGATCTACAAAGTCTATGAAGCCGTCAACGGAAAAGCTGCCTTGGATTTCATCCTCAAAGAAAAGCCCGACCTGGTAATCAGCGACATCATGATGCACGGAATGGACGGAGTGACACTCACACGAAAAATAAAATCGAACATCAACGTCAAGCATATTCCCGTGATTCTGCTCACCGCCAAGTCGTCGGACAAAGACCGGGGGATGGGTCTCGACGTCGGCGCCGACGCCTATATTGCAAAACCGTTCAACATGGAACTGCTCAAAAAGGCGGCGGCCAACATCATCGAAAACAGGGAACGGTTAAGTATCAGGGCGACGGATACGGTCGAAAACAGGGCGCTGATCAAGCCGGTGATACTCAAATCGTCCGACCAGATTTTATACGAGAAGATCATCAAGATCATCAACGACAACATTGACGATTCCGATTTGAATGTAGATTTTTTGGCAGCCGGCGTCGGCATGAGTCGCGTACACATGCACCGCAAGCTAAAAGAGTTGACCAACATGTCGGCCCGCGACTTCATCAAGACCATCCGCCTCAAACAGGCCGCCGACTTGCTGGCCGGACAAAAACTGACCGTATCGGAAGTCGCCTACGCTTTAGGTTATGTCAATCTTTCACATTTTTCCAATTCTTTCCACGAATTTCACGGCATGTCCCCAAAAGAATACGCCGACAAACACGCCAATAAAAAGTGATTAGTGATTAGTGATTAGTGATTAGTGATTAGTGATTAGTGATTAGTGATTAGTGATTAGTGATTAGTGATTAGTGATTAGTCTCCCTCTATATTTTGTCAAGTGCAAAAAAAAGAATAACTCTCGGCGCAGCCATGCAAATACTGTTCATAGCAGATAGTTACAGGGTAGTTCTATGAAAGTGTTTAGTGATTAGTGTTTAATGGTTAATGGTTATTACAAGTTCGCTATGTTTAAACACTAAACACTAATCACTAAACACTAATCACTAAACACTAATCACTAAACACTTTCATATAACTACCTTGTAACTATCTGCTATGAACAGTATTTGCAGGGCTGCGCCGAGAGTTATTCTTTTTTTTGCACTTGACAAAATATAGAGGGGGACTAATCACTAATCACTATAATCACTGTCTTTCGGGGCGTTTCGGGGCAGCGCCCCGCAGAGGGGGTATCGGAAGACGCCGTAGGCGGCTGAATCGAGGGGGAGACTTCCCCCCCCTAATTGTCTTTCTCTTTCTTTGGGGCGAAATAAAATAGGGGCGAAAAATTTTTCGCCCCCCTGCATTTGTCGTGTCGTCGACCGGATGTTGGTCTGACTACTTTTTCTCCCAGACGTTGACGATCTTCCCGATAAACATGCGGTGGACGGTTGGCTCGCCTTCATACATTTTTGCGGCGCTCTCGTCCGAAAGATTCTCGGGAAGGATGTCGCTGAAGTAAATTTTTTCACATTCGATTACCAGACGCGCTTCGTCATAGTAGATGTTGCCGAGCGCTGTTGTTTTCGGCGTCAGACCTGTGGCTTCCACTTTGTTGACGTCGCGACCGGAATGTTGACCGATAAATAGTACTTTGTCTCTGTACGCTTCGTCGAAGGCGCTGAGCGTAAAGTGTTTTCCGTTGTCGATGAACGGATAGGTGTGCCGCGTTGTGCGGATGTAGATGACGGCGGCCGGATAGCCCCATACGTTGCCCAAATTTCCCCAACTGATGGTCATCTGATTAAATGCGGATTCGTCGCCGGCGGTTACTACAAACCAGTTGTCGGCAAAAAGCGAGACGGCGTTTTCCTGCAGTTCTTTGATGTCGATCGATTGGAATGTTTTTTCTTTCGACGTTGTGTCGTTGCTTTCGGTGTTGCTGTTGCTGTTGTTGTCGGCTGTTTTTGTGCAGCCGGCTAATAGAAATACGAACGATGTGAATAGTAGACTTAGTTTTTTCATGTTTGTATGAATTTATAATTTAAGCGCGTAAATATACGAAATCAATTTGATATTTTGTATCGGTGTCCGGTTGACTGCCGGTTGACTGTGGCGCTCAAAGCTACTGTTCTATGGCTGCTTTGGGGTAAGAAAGGCGACTTCTTTGAAGTAGTACCGCCGTATTTCGCCCGATTTTGTTTGGAGTCCGAGTTGTCCGTCGGGGCGAATGTCGGCAATTCGGGCTTGAAATGTTTCGTGTTTGTCTCTGAAAAGATGCCATCCGATTTGCCGGTAGAGGCTGTCGAAGTAGGTTTGCCGGATGTTTTCGGGCGATTCGTTGTGGTAGATCTCTAATATGTGTTTTCTGATTTTTGTCAACAGGTTGGGCACGGAATGGTTGCTATCTGTGATTTGTTTGAGTGAAACGGGATTTCCGACTTGTTGTGGGAACGAAACCTGATTTACATTCAGTCCGATGCCGCAAACTGCCGATTTGAATGTCGCTCCTTGCAGGGTTGTTTCGATCAGGATGCCGGCCAGCTTTTGATCTTTCCAAAAAATATCGTTCGGCCATTTGACTGTAATTTCGTCGGTCAGTTCGTCCAGCGCTTTTTTGATGCCCAAACCGACCGATTGCGAGAGCAAAAAGTGTTCGTCAAGCGGTATCTTTGTCGGATTGAGCAAGAGGCTGAAGAGTAGGTTTTCGCCGTTTGCCGATTCCCATGTGTTGCCTTTTTGCCCTTTGCCTTCGGTTTGATAACCGGTGTAAACGACAAAACCTTCGGGTAGCTTGTTTTTTTTCAATAAGGCCGAAAGATAGTCGTTTGTCGAACCGGTTTGGGGAAGATATAGACTGTCTGTAACGCTCATGTTCAATTGTTTGCTGCTTTTTTGCCGAATAGTTTTATGGCGATGGAGAAAAGGATGTATGCCGTGATTATCGGCGCAAAGGCGTCTGATCGGAGCAGTAGCAATAGCAGGGCACAAACGGCTAAAAAGCTGTATTGTGTTTTGTTGTCGTTCCACGAGAGGTTTTTCATTTTTAACGAAAACATCGGTAATGCCGACACGAGTAGTAAACTGAAAACGACCGTCAGACCGATTGTCATCCAGGGTTGCGAGGCAAGGAAGGGTGAATGTGAATGAATCAGTCCGCCCCAGAAGATGGCGTTTGCCGGAACGGGTAGTCCGATGAATGAAGTGGTTTGTCGGTCGTCGATATTGAATTTTGCCAAACGGAGCGCCGAAAATACCGGAATCAAAAAGCCGATGAAAGGAATCGGCGTGTGTGTGGCTTGTGAGAGCAGGTAAAATACCATTGCGCCGGGCAATAAGCCGAAGCTGATGGCGTCGGCAAGCGAGTCGAGTTCTTTTCCTGTCGGCGAATGTGTTTTGAGCATACGTGCCGCAAAGCCGTCGAGAAAATCGAACGCTCCTGACAGTAAAATGCAGTGAAATGCCCATTGGGTCTCGCCTTGAAAGGCGAAACAGGTACCGACGCAGCCTGAAAACAGGTTCAGACAGGTGATGAAGTTCGGAATATGTTTTTTCATTTGGGATTGTTTTTAAACTTTGCTGTCTATCCAGATTGTGACGGGGCCGTCGTTTGTTAATGTTATTTGCATATCGGCGCCGAAAATGCCTGTCCGAACGGTTTTGCCTGATTTGGATTCGAGCATTTGATGAAATTTTTCGTACATCGGCCGAGCAAAATCGGGCTTGGAGGCGCCGATGTATGACGGTCGATTCCCTTTTTTTGTGTTTGCATATAGGGTGAATTGACTCACCAACATGATTTCACCGTCGATGTCCGATACGGAATGATTCATGATGCCGTTTTGGTCGTCGAATATCCGAAGATGAACAATTTTACCGGTTAAAAGGTCGATGTCTGCGTCGGTGTCCGCGTCTTCGATGCCTAAGAGGATCAACAGTCCTTTGCCGATTTTGCTGTGGAGGGTGTTGTTGACGGTGACCGACGATTGACTTACTCGTTGAATTAATGCCCGCATGGTTTAATCAACTGTTTCGTCGTATTCGTCGTATTCGTCGTATTCGTCATCATCCAAACCGTGGCGGATGGAGCGAATTGAGTAATAATAGTCTTTCCCTGCCGATTCGTCAAGAATTGCCTTGTATTTGTTAAATTCCAACGCATCTTTTACCAGTAAAAACGGCTTGCCTTTGAATCCGAACTCATATTCAATCAGCGGAATGTCTTCTGTGTCTTCTTCCAGCAGGTACTGCGTAAGGAGAAAATCGGGGTGGGGTCGAATACCCCATTCTTCCGCATAGGCCACCGCGCCGTAGATGATGTTGTGTACCTCGTTGTATGTGATTGCTTCAAAGTTCTCGGTATCGTTTCGTAGGCAGTCCAATTCGTCGTCTAAGACATTGAACTTGTAGAAGGTGTTTTTTACGCCAAGACAGTAGGTGTCGACCAGATAGAATCCGATGGTGTAAGCGCCCGACTTGTGCTGTCGCACGACAACGATGTTACACTCTCCCGATTCTTTCCATCCGGGTGTGATCAGACAGTGGACTATCGGCAGTCGCCGTGCTTTGGTTGTAATGTATTTTTGTGGTGAAAGTTGCTGTTGTATGGCTGTTTTCTTTTTTGACATAGTAAACCGGGGTTTTGATATTCGGCTGCAAAGATAAAATAATTGAATGATTTCTCCTCGTTTAAAATTTAGATGCGTCAGCCGTGATGCGGATCTGTTTTATGACGAAAAGTCGCCGGATTATTTTATCTTTGCACGATTTTGTTTTTCGGTAACAGTCGGCAGAAAGGAGTAAATTATGGATAAAATGGTCGTATTCGGCATTATCATTTCGACAGGAATTGTGAGTTTTATGGGGTTTAACAGTGCGCAATTGTTCGACCGCCTCAAGTTTAGTTGCTATGCTATTCTCAAACGTAACCAGTGGGATAGACTGCTGACGTCCGCGTTTCTTCATGCCGATTGGATGCACCTTATTTTCAATATGCTGAGCTTCTATTTTTTTGCACCTTCCATCGTCGCCTATCTGGGGCTATTCCGGCTGCTGTTGATTTATTTCCTTGCTATTTTGGGCGGAAATCTGCTTTCCCTGTTTATGTACAGGCGCGACATGTCTTATTCGGCTATCGGCGCTTCGGGCGGAGTGAGCGGCGTGTTGTTCGCCGCTATTGCACTCGACCCGCATATCGGCATTATGATCATGTTTATTCCCATCCCCATTCCCGGATGGATTTTCGCGATGCTGTATCTCGGCTATTCCATTTACGGTATGCGTAACGCACTGGGAAATATCGGACATACGGCACATCTGGGAGGCGCGTTTGCCGGTTTTATACTCGCAATAGCGTTTTATCCCCAGACTCTGATGTACAATACGCCGATAATACTGATAATGCTCGTTCCGTTGATTGTCCTCGGTTATTTTGTCTGGAAAGAACGGTGAACCGCAACACTAAAAATAACTTGTACCGTCCCAACAGTGCGTACAAAGTTCCTCTTTGGGCAACCCGATGGCACGTACCAGCTTTTCGAGCGAGTTAAATTTCAAGGTCGTTATTTTCAGTTCTTGTCGTATTTCGTCCACCATCCTTTTATATTGGGGTGAGTCGGTCTGCCGATACAAATCCAGATTTTTGTCATCCTCTCCTTCCAACCGTTTGATAACACGGCGGGTGATCAGTTCGAGCGTTGATTTCGACGCCGTAAAATTCAAGAACGGACAGGCATGCAGAAGCGGAGGACAGGCAATGCGCATGTGTACCTCTTTTGCACCGTAATGATACAGGATATTCACATTGTCGCGCAACTGTGTACCGCGCACAATTGAATCGTCACAGAAAATAATCCGTTTCTCTTTCAGCAATGTTTTGTTCGGAATCAATTTCATTTTGGCAATAAACTCGCGCTGTTCCTGTCGGGAGGGCGTAAAGCTTCGGGGCCAGGTCGGGGTGTATTTTATGAATGCACGCTTGTATGGCGCTTTCTTCCCTACGGCATATCCAAGCGCGTGTCCAACTCCCGAATCGGGAATACCCGCTACAAAATCGACTTGTAAATCATCGTCTTCCGCCATCGAACAACCACCTTTGTAACGGACGGCATCGACGTTGATCCCTTCGTATTCGGAAACAGGATAGCCGTAATAGACCCAAAGAAATGAACAAATCTGCTTTTTCCGATTCGGTTTCCGCAGTTGCTCAAAACCGTCTGCGGTGATTTTTACTAGTTCGCCCGGACCTAAATTGTATTCGATTTCGTAACCGAGATTCGGAAAACCGCATGGCTCGTTTGAAACGGCCATCGAGCCGTCTTTTCTGCCGAGAATAACAGGAATACGTCCCAGTTTGTCGCGTGCGGCAATGATACCGCTCTCGGTAAGAATCAGCATCGTGCAGGAACCCTGTATGCTATCGAATACGTTTTCGATACCTTCGACAAAGTTTCGTCCCTCGTTTATGAGCAACGATACTAATTCCGTCGGATTTGTGTCGCCGGAACTCAATTCCGAAAAATGGGTTCCTCTGTCCATCATCGTTTTTTCCAACTCTTTTATGTTGTTGATTTTCGCTACGGTCACTACTGCGTATTTCCCTAAATGGGAATTGATTGCAATGGGCTGTGGATCGGTATCGCTGATGACGCCGATACCCGAATTGCCTGTAAGTTTATCCAGATCGTCTTCAAACTTCCCTCTGAAATAGGAATTTTCCAGGTTGTGAATGGAACGCCTTATCCCTTCTTTTGTCCAAGTGGCCAAACCTCCGCGTTTTGTTCCCATGTGCGAATTGTAGTCTGTGCCGTAAAATAAATCTTCAATGCAAGCCGACTTTGAAATCGTGCCGAAAAAACCTCCCATAAATGTTCGTATATAAAATTTATAATTTAAAAAAACATGCGGCATAAATCACCTCAAAGAATGAAAATAACGGTGGATGAGATGTGATTTAGACTGCAAAGCATAAGTCGTTTTTTTATAAAAAACGCACAAAGATAGAAATAATTTGAACATCCGAGACGGACGATTCGCAGCGATTAGTGAAGAATGAAGAACGAAGAATGAAGAATGATTAGTGCGG
>JAIRTG010000024.1 GCA_031255055.1 Prevotellaceae bacterium | reverse complement strand
ACTCACTAATCACTAATCACTAATCACTAATCACTAATCACTAATCACTAATCACTACTCACTAATCACTAATCACTAATCACTAATCACTAATCACTATTTAATCACGGTCTTACGGGGCGTTGCGGGGCAGAGCCCCGCAGAGGGGGTAGCGGAAGACGCCGTAGGCGGCTGAAGCGAGGGGGAGACTTCCCCCCCCCTAATTCTCTTTCTCTTTCTCTTTCTTCATGGAATACCGCACGGCGGACTGAAACGTGGGGGAAACTTCCCCTACCCTAATTCTCTTTCTCTTTCCGGAAGGAATCGGTTTTGGGGACTAAATGCAGATGATGTCCCATTCGTTTCTTTTTTGTTTCCATGTAGAAGGCGTTGTACGGATTCGGCGCTATTTCTAACGGCAGATTTTCGACAATCGACAGTCCAAATGCCTCCAGTCCGATCCGCTTAACGGGATTGTTGGTCATCAATCTGATCTGCGATACGCCCAGTTCTCTCAAAATCTGCGCTCCTACGCCATAGTCCCGCTCGTCGGCTTCAAAGCCCAGATGAATGTTTGCATCCACCGTATCCCATCCTTCTTCTTGTAGCTTGTAGGCTTTAATTTTGTTCATCAGTCCGATGCCTCGACCTTCCTGATTCATGTAGACAACCACACCTTTCCCTTCCTTTTCGATCAATTCCATCGCCTTGTGTAGTTGTTCGCCACATTCGCACCGCATGGAACCGAAAATGTCGCCGGTGGCGCACGAAGAATGTACACGTACCGCTATCGGTTCGTCTTTTTCCCATTCGCCCTTGACCAGTGCAATGTGCTCCTTTCCGTTCGATAGCTGTTTAAAAGGCGTTAACTTGAAATGTCCGTATGCGGTAGGCAAATTCACCGTTTCGCCTTTTTCGATCAGCGATTCGGTTTTCAGTCGGTGAGCTATCAGGTCTTTTATCGAGATAATTTTCAATCCGAATTTTTCGGCGATTCTGATAAGTTGCGGCAATCTGGCCATCGTTCCGTCTTCGTTCATAATTTCGATCAAGGCTCCGGCCGGATATAATCCCGCCATTCGTGCCAGGTCGACAGCGGCTTCGGTATGTCCGGCGCGACGCAGCACTCCTTTTGAACGGGCTCGAAGCGGAAAAATATGTCCGGGTCGGCCGAATGTTTCGGGTTTTGCTGCCGGATCGGCCAGTGCGCGTAAGGTTGCCGACCGATCGGCCGCCGATACGCCGGTGGTACAGCCTTCGAGCTTATCTACGCTTACGGTGAAAGGTGTTGAGTGGATCGAGGTGTTTTTCTCTACCTGCATTTCCAGTTCCAGTTCGGCGCATCTTTCTTCGGTCAAAGGCGCACAGACGACGCCACGTCCTTCGGTTATCATGAAATTGACCATTTCGGGCGTGATCTTCTCGGCCGCACAAATAAAATCGCCTTCGTTTTCGCGGTCTTCGTCGTCTACGACTATAATGAATTTCCCGTTTTTTATCTCTTCTACGGCTTCGCTTATGGTGCTTAATGAGCTGTTTTTTTCCATTTCTAATTTGTTGTGACTACCGGTTTGGGTAATCTGTTTGTGATTGTTTTCCGTTATTTTTTGCGCGTTTCAGCTTGTTATAAAATTCTTTTATCTGTTGCCACATTTTCTGATATTGCTCGGCGTTGAACAGGACGGAATCTTTGGTGGCTTTGTAGGTCAAAAATAGGCCGACGGGCAACAGGACGGCCGAACTTAACCACATCCCTTGATAGACTTCCCATAAAGCGTCGCGAGCCATTTTGTAACCCGTGTTATCAAAAATGTAGAAGATAACGAACATCACGACCGAAATGATAACCGAAATGCCGAATCCGCCTTTTCGAATAATCGCGCCGAGAGGAGCGCCTATGAAAAAGAAGATGAGACAGGCTAAGGAGAGTGTAAATTTGCGGTGGAGGTCTATTTTGTGACGACGCATATAAATGCCGGCTTCGTTCAACATGACTCTGTTGTAGATCACTTCGCCGCTCGTGTTTTTCGCAATTTCGTATGCTCTTTCGATCGATTGCTTCTGTTCCGTCGGATTCAGACCGGCAAATAGAGAGTCGGCATTATACGTCCGCAGGGTGTCGATGTTTGCGATATTTGCATGGATGACTTCGTCCAAATTGCGATCTTGCACTTTGTTTCGACCCAAGTATTTTTTTGTTGTGAGGGCTTTTGCCTGTTCTGCCGCCCGGTTGTTGAAAATGATCGTCGCCGAATCGATCGATTCTTTCAGTTGGACAATGTTTTTGCTGACCGACTGGTCGTCCATCACCGATTCGTCGTAGCGATTGAAATCGGTGTCGAAGTCGATCAGTAGCTGTTTTGATGCAAATGTTTCGCGGCGGTAGGGGATGTTTTGACTTGAACCGGTATTGTTTTTTGATTCGATATTTTCAAAGCTTTCGCCGTTATGAAGTGTCAGCATCAGGTATTTATTGTCGGCGGTCAACTGAATGTATCCCGAATCGGCAAGTGTTACATTCGCGTTGTTAAATCCGTTTGAAAAATCGTATATCATCATGTCTTTGAGCAAGCGCCCGTCTTTTGTCCGTACATATACGCTGTAACCGTCGATGCCGTGATAGAATTCGCCGGGGGGGATTTCGAGTTCGAGCGATTTGTTTCGGAGCGAAAAGACGAGCGACCATAGCTTTTTTTGGACGACGGGGGAGATGTTGTTTGAGAAATAAAAGGCACCGACGGTGATAAGAAATACCAGTAGAATCAGCGGACGCATGATCCGGAAGAGAGAGATGCCGGCGGATTTCATCGCCGTGAGTTCGAATCTTTCGCCCAGATTGCCGAATGTCATCAGCGAAGCCAGCAAGATGGCAAGCGGCAATGCCTGGGTCACCGTCGACAAGGTGGCGTATATAAAAAATTCGGCCAATACGCCGAGTCCGATTCCTTTGCCGACTAAGTCGGTGACGTATCTCCACAAAAACTGCATCAACAGGATGATGATGCAGATCAGAGAGGTCATAAAAAATAGCGGAATGAACCGCTTAATCAGGTATATGTCGATTTTTTTCACCGGAGAACATTTTTTTTAAGCGACCAAAATTAACGCAAAAAGTTCGAACTCCGACGACAAGATATACGAAAGATGGTTAAATGTATTCCGCTGACAATAAAACCATTTTGAAACGAAAGAGCATTAAAACCATTTTTTTCTACTTTTGCAGGCTCAATAAATTCACACTAAATACCATGAAAAACACCTTTATTTCACCATTGCTCGTTGACAAATTATTGCATCATTTCGGGCAATCCGACATTACAAAGCTCTCTATCCGCGAAGTGGGGAAACTTGTCGCCGAAATCGAAAAAGAAAGCGGACAGGCATTTATCCACATGGAAATGGGCGTTCCGGGACTTCCTGCGCCCGCCTGTGGCATCGAGGCCGAAAAGGAGGCGCTGGACAACGGCATGGCAACCTGCTACCCGAATATCGAAGGAATACCGTTTGCAAAAACGGAAATAGCCCGCTTTGTCAAATTATTTACAGATGTCACCATTTCCCCTTCGTGCTGCCTTCCCACCTCCGGCGGTATGCAGGGCAGCTTTGCCGCACTGATTTCGGCAGCCAAGACAAACAAAGATAAACCCTGTACGCTTTTTATCGACCCCGGATTTCCCGTCAACAAATCGCAGTTACAATTGGTGGGCTTACCGTTTAAATCGTTCGACATATTGCATTTCAGGGGCGAAAAGCTGCGACAAAAACTGGAATCGTACTTGCAGGAAGGCAACATTTGTACGATCTGTTATTCATCGCCGAATAATCCGTCGTGGATCAACTTGACGGAGGAAGAGTTGAAAATCATCGGCGAACTGGCCAGCCGGTACGATGTGATTGTGGTAGAAGATTTGGCCTATTTCGGTATGGATTTCAGGACAGACTACAGTCGTCCTGGCGTTGCGCCGTTCCATCCCACCGTAGCCCGCTACACCGATAATTACATTTTAATTCTGTCGGCATCAAAGATATTCAGCTATGCCGGCCAGCGAATCGGGATGATGGTTATCAGCGAGCAACTGTACGGCCGGAAATATCCTGATCTGAAAAACTTTTTCACCACCGATGTCTTCGGTCATTTTATTCCCTACGGCGTACTCTATGCCACCACTGCGGGGACAGCCCACACGGCACAATATGCTCTTGCGGCGATGTTGAAGGCCGTAAACGATGGAGAAACGAATTTTATCGACCCGTTGAAATCCTACGGAGAAAAAGCGCGACGGATGAAAAAATGCTTTTTGGAGCATGGATTTTATATCGTCTATACAGATGAGTGCGATAATGTTGCCGACGGATTTTATTTCACGATCGCATATCCCAACATGACGAGCGGCGAACTGATGAAAACGTTTTTATATTACGGCATCAGCGCCATTTCCCTTTCGATCACCGGAAGCGATGACAAAAACGGATTACGTGCCTGTGTTTCGTTTGTCCGACCGGATCAGATGGAGGAGTTGGGAAAAAGACTCGATTTGTTCGTACACAACAATCCGGTATAGCGATTCCGCCCGATTCGGAGGTCGGCGACATGCTTGGATATAACATTATTGAATATAAGATGCAACATTAAAAACAAAAAGTATGTATATTAATATTATTGGCTACGCGGCAGCCGTGTTTATGATTTTCGGGTATTTGCCGCAAACGATTCGGACAATTAGAACCCGTATGACCGACGACATTGCCGTAGGGACGTTCCTTTCGATGGGATTAGGCTCTATTTGCTTTATGATACAGGGATATGTACTCGGAAATATACCCTTAGCGATTACAAATACGCTGACAACGGTGATGAGCGCAATTATTTTCGGGATAAAAATGACGAACGACCGTAAGAAAAAGCGGAATAAGCGCTGAAAACCGATTTTCCACTATCGTATAAATGAGCAGTCAGCTTGATCGTCTGCTCATTTTTTTTGTCGACAAGAGAACAAGAATTAGAGAGGGGTTCCCTCTCGCTTCAGCCCGCCGTGCGGTCTTCCTTGAAGAAAGAGATAGAGAAAGAGAAAGAGAATTAGGGGGGGGGAAGTCTCCCCCTCGCTTCAGCCCGCTGCGCGGTCTTCCGCTACCCCCTCTGCGGGGCGCTGCCCCGCAACGCCCCGTAAGACAGCGTTTATAGTGATTAGTGATTAGTGTTTAGTG